>DATJGQ010000123.1:0-2325 GCA_035494815.1 Gemmataceae bacterium | reverse complement strand
TTGTGGACGCGGGTCCGGTCCGCACTCGACCGACTATCGGCGGTTGACCGGGAGATTCTGATTCTGCGCCACGCCGAGCAGTTATCCAGCAAGGAGGCGGCCGCCGTTCTCGGCGTGTCCGAGGCGGCGGTCAAGTCCCGGCACCTGCGGGCGCTGGAGCGGCTCCGCGAGGCACTGGGCAGCAACCCGCTGGAGGAGTCGTCATGACCGACCATCCGCCGGGGCCGGGGACGATCGCCGAAGGACAATTGGCCGACCTGGTCGAGCAGCTCACCGAACGCCTGCAGGCCGGGGAGAATGTCGACGTGTCGGCCGTCCTGGCCGCTCATCCGGAGCACGCCGAACGGCTCGCCCGCCTGCTGCCGACGCTCGGCGCGGCCGCCGCCCTCGCCGCGCCGCCGGGCCCGGTTCACGAGCCTGTCGGTCCGCCCCCAAATGAAGAGCTGGGCGACTTCCGGCGCATCCGTGAGGTCGGCCGGGGCGGGATGGGCGTGGTGTACGAGGCGGAACAGCGGTCGCTGCGGCGTCGGGTGGCGCTGAAAGTCCTGCCGTACGCCGCCACGATGGACCCGAAGCAACTTCAGCGGTTCCGCACGGAGGCGCACGCGGCCGCGCACTTGCATCACCAGAACATCGTCCCGGTGTACGCGGTCGGCTGCGAGCGCGGCGTGCACTACTACGCGATGCAACTGATCGACGGCCAGTCTCTCGCCGACGCCATCGCCAGCCTGCGGCGACAGGCTGGGCTGCCGAACGTCGATCCCCATGACCGCACGGCGAGCTTGCCGCCCGCCGCGGCGGCCGATGTGGCCCCCGCCACGCGACCGACTCATACGCCGCCGACCCACCGCCCGGTCCGCGGGTTGGAGCACTGTCGCGCCTGCGCCCGACTGGGCGTGCAGGCGGCGGAAGCCCTTGAGCACGCGCACCAAATGGGTGTGATCCATCGCGATATCAAACCGGCCAACCTCCTGGTGGACGACCGGCGGCACCTCTGGGTCACCGATTTTGGCCTGGCCCGCTGCAACGACGACCGCGGCCTGACGCGGACCGGCGACCTGGTCGGCACGCTGCGCTACATGAGTCCCGAGCAGATCGACGGGCGGCCGGAACTCGTCGACGAGCGGACCGACGTTTACGCTCTCGGGGCGACGCTCTACGAGCTGCTCACACTGGAACCGCTGTTCATGGCGCGGGACCGGCAGTCGCTTCTTTCGCGCGTGCTGCGGGACGAGCCGCGGCCGCCGCGCCGCCTCAACCCCGCCGTCCCGGCCGAGCTGGAGACGGTCGTGCTCAAGGCGCTCGCGAAAGCGCCGGACGAGCGGTATCGCACGGCCCAGGAGTTGGCCGACGACTTGCGACGGTTTCTCGACGACCGCCCGATCGCCGCCCGCCGGCCCGGCATCGCGCTGAGGCTGCGGCGGTGGGTGCGACGGCACCGCCCGGTCGTTGCGACCGCGGCAGCCTCCTTCGTCCTGCTTCTGATCTTGGCGGTCGCGGGGCTTGCGGTCAGCAACGCCCTGCTGAAGCGCGAGGGTGAGCGGACCCGACAGGCGGAGCGGGACCAGGCCACACAACTCGCACTGACTTACATCAAGGAGGCGGAGGCGCGGCGGGCGTCGGGCCTCGCCGGTCGTCGCGTCGAAAGTCTCGACCTGGTCCGCAAGGCCGCCGCCATCTTCGGCGACCTCGGGTTGATCGAGTCGCGACGGCAGGAATTACGGACCCAGGCGATCGCGTCCCTCGCACTGGCCGATGTGCGGCTCGTTCGTGAGTGGGACGGCCACCCGCCGGGATGGTCCGGCCCGACATTCGACGCCGACTTGCGGATCTACCTCCGCCGGGACCCGCAAGGGATCGTGAGTCTGCGTCGCGTCGAGGACGACCAGGAGTTACAAAAGTTCCCCGCGTCGGGCGGAATCCTCTTGAGCCCGGACGGCAGCGTCGTGGCCGTTCAGTGCGCTCCCGACCATCACTTTCGGCTATGGGATTGGCAACGCGGCCGGAACGTATTCGAGACGACGTTTCCGATTGAAGCGATGACCTTCAGCCCGGACGGCGGGCGGGTCGCTCTGGGCCGGAAGGACGGCATGATTACCATCTACGATACGGTTACCGGCCAACCCGAATCGGAGTCGATCGAGACAAAGGTATCGCCCATTCACTTAAGTTATTCCGCCGACGGGAGCCGGCTGGCGGTCGCCAGTTTCGCCGACCGGCAGGTGCAAATCCGCGACACATCCACCGGCCGGTTGTACGACACGATTCCGGTACCGCAGGGCGCCTGCAGCGTCGCCTGGCATCCGGACGGCGTCCTCCTGGCCG
>DATJGQ010000122.1:0-2470 GCA_035494815.1 Gemmataceae bacterium | reverse complement strand
GAACGGCAGCACAGTTACGCCGCCACCGCCCGGCGGTACGGTCCGCGCCGCGGCTTCGAACACGGCCCACTCCGGTTTAGGGCCGACGATACGATCCAGGAACTGCGCCCCGTTGTTGTAGCACCGCATCCACAAGCACGGGCCCCAGTTCAGCCGCATCGCGTCGAGGGTTCCTGACCGCGGCAGCTCGGCCGACGAGGCGTTGACGACCGCCGAGTTGCCGAGAATGACCGCGACCTGGCCCGCGTCCACCGCGCCCCCGCCGACCAAGCCCGCCTGTTGATCGTCCGAGCCGGGAAAGACCAGCGGCCGCCCCTCGATGCCCGCTTCGACCGCCACGTGGTCGGCGAGCGGTCCGACCGGCTCGTTCATGTCGATGATTCGCGGCAACTGCCGCGCGGCGAGCGTGCGGTAGTCCGGTGTCGCTAGCGCTTCGAGCATCGCCGGGCACCAGCGATTCGTCCGCAGGTCCATGAGGCCTGTCGAGGCGGCCGAGGAGACGCTGGTGACGTCGAACCGTCCGGTCAGGTAGCCGGCGACGAGCGGCCCGTGCGGCAGCATGTACTTCGTTCGTTCCCAGTCGGCCCGCGGCAGGCATTCCTCGTCTTTGAGCAGATGGCTGAGCGAGTAGCGGATCGCCCAAGGGCCGCCGATCCGGTCTTTCACGCGCTCCTGTCCGCCGAGCCGTTCCAGGCCCTTCTCGTGATACGCGGCGAGGCTGTGATCGTTCCAGCAGATCGCGCGGCGGACCTGAGCGTGATCGGCGTCGATCCGCCCGGACGTGTGGTGGGTCGCGGATATACCGATCGCCGCCCAATCGCCGAGTCGGCCGCGGTCGCGCAGTCGAGAAGCCAGCATTCGAACCCCCGCCCGCGCCTGGCCTTCGAGCTGCATCAGATTCAATTCCGACACGCCGCCCTCGGTCCATAAGTCGGTCGGAAGGCGGACTTCTGCCAGGGTTTGCCCGTCGAGGTCGAACGCCAATCCTTTGACGGCCCCCGTGCTGAAATCGAAGCCGGCGATGACGGCGGAATCGGGGACATGGCGGAGCGGTTCGGGCACGGCGGCATCTCCCGGGTAGGCTTAGACCGGCGGCGAATGTAACGCGCCGGCCCGGAAGCCGCCAGCGGGGGCGCAAGTGGCATCATCTTTGCGGTTAGTCCCTGGAGGTGCCTGGCGCGGTTTCGCGCAGACGTTGCGCCTGCCGCGATCGGAAGGAGAAGCAACTTATGAAGACCCGCTTTTTTTTCGCCGCGGCGCTGGTCGCCCTGGTCGGGTGGCTGACGTTGCCGCAAGGGCCGGCGCAGGAGCGCCTCGATCTGCCCCGCGGGGTGGACGTCGTGACGCGCGGCCCGGTTCATGAAGCCTTTGCCGAACCGGGCGAAGCCGTCGCCCAGGAGTTCCTCGTCGTCCCCCGCCGGCCGCCGGACCCGATCGAAGAACTACCCCCCGAGGAAAGGCCGGCGGGGACAGAAGTGACGTGGATCCCCGGCTACTGGGCCTGGGATGACGACTCGAACAGTTTCCTGTGGGTCAGCGGCGTCTGGCGGGATGAGCCACCCGGCCGGCACTGGGTTCCCGGCTTCTGGCAGGAGGTCGAAGGCGGCTGGCACCGAGTCAGCGGCTTCTGGGCCTCAGACCAGACGGATCTGATCGAATACGTCCCACCGCCGCCGGAGCCGATCCCCGAAAGCGTCCCGGCCGCCCCGAACGACCAGAGCGCTTACGTGCCCGGGACATGGGTTTACACGAGCAACCGCTACATGTGGCGGCCCGGTTACTACGTCGCCTATCAGCCCGGCTGGGTGTACACGCCGGCCCGGTACTACTGGACGCCGGGCGGTTATGTCTTTGTCGACGGATACTGGGATTACCCGCTGCACCAGCGCGGTCTGCTGTTCGCGCCGCTGCGGGTGACGACCGCCGTGGCGACCGGATTCCGCTATGTGCCGACGGTCGTCATCAATCCGGACGTGCTGGTGACGTCGCTCTTCGTGCGTCCCGCGACCCGGACGTATTACTTCGGTGACTACTTCGAGAACCGGTACACGCTGGCCGGATACACCCCGTGGTACGACTTCCAACTGGCACGGGGCGTCCGAGATCCGAACTTTGCCTACTACCACAACACGTTCCGGGACAGCCGTTGGGAAACCGACCTGCGGAACCTCTACACCGGCCGTCTGCAGGGCCGAGTCGCCCGGCCGCCGCGGACGTTCGCCGAGCAGGTCCAGATGCTCAGCAGCCGCACCGACACGAATACGGTGAGCAGTCTGCGGGTCGCCGCGCCGATTACGCAGATCAACAACACGCCGATTACTCTGGGCGGCCTGGTCAACCGGGACGATCCGCGCGTCAGGCAGGCGATCGGAGATACAACCGTCCGGCTGCAACGGGTGCCGCAGGAAGCTCGGCGTCAGTACGAGAACCTGGCCACGAATTACCGGCGAGTTGCGGAGCAGCGCCGCGA
>DATJGQ010000121.1:0-4886 GCA_035494815.1 Gemmataceae bacterium | reverse complement strand
CGACGGCGTCACCGGCAGTTCCTGGCCCGGGCCGATCACTGACGTCGGCAGCTTGACAGTGATATTGAAGGCCAGGTTGTCGAGCGGACGGACGGTCACTTCTCGGTCGCGCTGGACGACGATTTCGAACCGCCGTTCGCCGACGAACCGGTATTCCCAGGTCCGGCCGTCTGCGTCCGGCAGTTGGAACGATAAGGCTTCGATGGCGTATCGTCCGCCGGGTAGCCGCGCCCGACTGGTCGCCGACAACGCGACGACGTCTCCGGCGTCGCTCACCAGCTGAGCCGACAAGTTGCCCGACCGCTCGCCGTTTTGTCCCGTCACCAGCAGGTGAATCGCGCCCTGCTCCGCGGGGCGCTCGCGGACAATCACCGAAGTGCCGTCCGCCGCCGGTCGCACCAGAAACGCCCGGCGACCGAGCATGACCGGCGAGCCGAGCGGGAACTGCTCGCCGCGGGCGTCGAAGCGGCCGTCGCCGTCGAAGTCGATCGAGACGTGATCGCCGTGGGACGAGTCGAAACAGCCGTCGCCGTTGCCGTCGGTCACGAGGGCGTCGAACGTCCGGCCGCCGATGAGAAGCGGGCCGGCCGCATAGCCGCGGACCGCGTATCGCACGCCCCCGTCGGCGGCGGCCCGCACAAGAATCGTACGAGTTAGGAATCGCGCGAAACCGCCGGTTTTGATCGACACCGTGATCGGGATTTCGAGTGGCTGACCGTCGAGTCGATGCCTCTCACCCGGGCCGAAACGGCCGTCGCCGTTGCCATCGACCCAGACTTCCGGCCCGTCGGGGCCGTCCGGCCGCAAGACGAGCAGACGATGCCCGTCGAGGTGATTACCGACCGGAAGCATCCCATAGCGCGCGCCGCGGCCCGGATCGTCGTCGGCAGCCAGTGGCCGGGGCGACCGATCGGCCAACTCGACCGGGCAATAGGTCAAGAGCGGCCGGCCGTTAAACGTCGCCGCGTCGCGGAACTCCCAGCGTTGCGGGATCGTATCCGGCGGCGCCGCGATTGCGAGCGTGGCCAAGAGGGTCGTCATCATTCATCGATCTCACATCAAGGTGTGCGGCGGAATCACAATGGGTTGAACCCCACAAACCGGACCAGGCGCTCGCGGGGAAGCGCGGTTGCCGGGGGAGCCGGGGGCGTGTTACTTTCCCGCAACTCACGGGCCACCCCTCCGAGGCAGGGATGCACGCATGCCGATTCTCGTCGCCACGCTCCCCCGCTTTTTCGCGGCACTGAGGTCACCGCAGGTTCGGGCGAGCGCCGCCTCGTTGTCCGTCCTCGCCATCGCCGCACTCCTCTTTTTCGGCCGACTCGGCGAGCGGGCGCTTTGGTCCATGGAACTCCGCTGGTCCGAAATCCCACGCGAGATGGCCCTCAACGGCGACTACTTTCAGCCGACGATTAACGGCCATCTCTACTACGACAAGCCGCTCGGCTCCTATTGGCTGGTGTTGGCCGCGAGTCGTCTGACAGGGACGCTCGACGAAGCGACCGCCCGCCTGCCGAGCGCCGTGGCCGGTTGGCTCGGTGTGGTGTTGATCATCGACCTCGGGCGCCGATTGTTCGACCGGCGGACGGGCGTCTTGGCCGGACTCGTTCTCGCGACGAGTTTCGGCTATATCGGGTTCGCACGCACGGCCTCCGCGGATGCCGAGACGGTCGTCGGCACGCTCGCGGCGCTTGCGCTCTTCATGCGCAACGAGGATCGACTCGGCGGGTCGTGGGTCGACGGTCTATGGGCGATCATGGCCGTGACGTCGCTGACAAAAGGCCTGCTCGGGTTCGTGCTGCCCCTGGTCGTGCTGTTCGCCGATGCGGCGTTGGGCGGCGTCGCCCCATTACGCGATCGGCTTCGCTGGCTGCTCGACCGTCGATCGATCGTCGCAGCAGGCTTGGCGGTCGCCATTTACATCACGCCGTTCGCGCTGTCCGGTAGCGGCGCGGGACAGGGCTTGTTCATGGTCTTTCGCGAGAATGTCCGGCGGTTCTTCGATCCGGTAAACCACCGCGGGCCGGCGTACTTGTACCTTTACGTGATCCTCGGGCTGTTCGCGCCGTGGTCGCTGCTGTTGCCGGCGGTGGTGGCGCGCGTCACGAGCATATGGCGGGCCGGGCTCCCGCGAGGCGACCGCTTCGCCATCGCCTACTTCGCGGCCACGTTCCTGTTCTTTACCTTGGCCGGATCGCGCCGCAGTTATTACCTGCTGCCGGTGCTGCCCGCCGCGGCGCTTTTGGTCGCCCGACTGCTGACCACGGCGTCGAGCGGTCAATCCGTGATGACAAGGCGGTTGGTCACTCTGGGCCTTTTGCTCGCCACCGTCGTTCTTTTGCTCGCGGGCGTCGTTTTGCTTCCCGCCGCGCGGCTTTTGCCCGAACGGTGGAATTCGTTGCCATCGTTACCGGCGCCTTTCGCATTCGCACTCGGTTGGGTGTGCTGTCTGGCGCTGGCGGCTTGGGCATGGCGTCGCCTGCAGGCCAACCGCGTCGCCGTCGTGTTCGGGACGATCGCGGTTCTCTCGATGGGCTACCTGCACCTCGTGGCGCTGCCGGCCGTCGAGGCTTACAGGGGTGACAAGGCGTTCGCCGAGCGCGTCCGGTATCGAATCGGTGGCGATCTCACCGGCCTGGCTTTGTATCAAACCCGCCAGCCGGTTTTTTATCTCGCCTCGCCACGGCCGATCCGGGAGTTCGACTCGCCCGACATGTTGCGTAACGCGGCAGGATCGCACGCGATCCGTTGGGTGATCGGCCGTGCCCGCGACTTGTCGGCGATCGGTCCGGGCCGAGCCGTCATCGATTGTGAACCGACGTACGCATGGGAGGACGCAACGGCGCGCGGCAACAAGCTGCAACTCGTTCGACTCGAATGCGCCGCGGTCGAGCCGTGACCGGTCACCGCCGCGCCCGGGCGATCGACGAATCGTCGCTTCGCCGTACCCACAATTCGAAGCTGTTGTTGCGATAGGCTTGTACGAACCGCTGAGGGTCGGGCCGGAAGCCGTACGCCTCAATGTCGGGCCGGTTCAGAATCAACAGGTCGCACGGGTAGCGATCGGGCTCGTCGGCCGCCGCGGTGTATGCCGCCGCAAGCCGCTCGCGCTCCGACTTGGGCAGGGCGAAGTTGCGCGATGCCGCCAGACCTTCCGCGGGAGGTCCGTCGTAGTCCTCCGGCCTGGTCGAGTAACGGTAGAACTTCGAGGACTGGTACTTGTAGACGGCCAGCCAGTTGCCCAGCACCGTCCGATCGTCGAGGAATCGGAAGAACTCATCGCCGCTCAGGCCGAGACAAACCTTGCACGAGAAGATCATCCGCGCTTCGATCTCGGCGTCCGGCAGGGGCGTCACGAACGCGTCCGGACAGGTGACGGTCTTCCCCAGATAGACGACCGAACAAACATGGGCGAGGTGATCGAACGTCAGGATCGCTCGCCGCTCGGAGAATTCCGGGCGGCTCAAATGAGCGATCAGTTCGGCGAGGTCATGACGATAGGTCGGCGCGAACCGGTGATAGCGCCCCTTGGCTGTGATGTACCCTTGTCGCAGCCATTGGCCGCGGGCTTGGGCGGTGTCATAGACCGCGAAGACGAGTGCCACCGCCAGACAACCACCTGCCACCAGGTCCGGCCTGGCCACCGGCCGCCAGCGACCGACGACGCCCGCGGCACGCTGGATGAGAACAAACAGCCCTGCCAAGGCGACGTAACTGGCCACCCGAGGAAATCGCTCGGCGAATTGATCGATCTGGACGCCGCTCCGCAGAATCAAGGCGTGCAATTGCAACCCGAAGAACGCGACGACGCACCAGCCGGCCGCCAAAACCAACCGACCCCGCACGGCCGAGCGGTGCCGACATCTGCCGACCAAATGGGCCGAGATCGCGACGACGACCAGAACACTGAACAAACGGCCAATGACCGGCCACTCGCCGGCAATGGTCGCCCACCTCAGTGGAAACACTCCATACCGCCGCGGCACGTCGGGGTGCTCGAACAGCCGCTGAATCACGAATGGCGCAACGACGGCGGCAAACCCGCTCGCCCCGGCCGCCAGGGCGAACAAGCACCGTCGATCGCGATATTGCCAACAGAGCGCGAGTCCGACGGTCGCCGCCAAGATGCCGAGCGGCGCGAGTCCGAAAATCTCTCCGTGTACGAGGAGGCCGAGCGAGGCGCCGGCGAACGCCCACGCGCGCAAGTTCGTCGTGATGCCGCCGTCGCGGATGAGAGCGGCCGTGGAAGCGAACGCGACCAGCAATAGGACGTCGGTCACGAACGGCCGCGGGAAACGATCGCCCCAGACTTCGGGAAGCGAGTTCGGCCCGACAAGCCCGAGTCGGCCAAACCCGCCGGCCGCCCAAACGACGAAGCCGGACCCGACCAGCGCCGCGGCCGCGAGCGCCGCCGCACCTCCGTCGTCCCGGCGGAACAGGCGGAAGAACGCGTACAGCGTCGCCAAGAAGACGGCGCTGACGGCCACGTCGGCCACGATCAGGCCCCGCGGGCCGAACGCCGCGACCGCGAGGGCGTGCACGCCGATCGTCACGACCGGGAACGAACTGACGCCGTCGCCGACGCGGCCAGCGGTCTCGACGTCCCCCAAGTTTCCCTTCGCCAGCCCGGCGACGAGCAAGTAATACTGCGGGTCGCCGCCCGGCCGGTAGACGGCCGTCACGGGAAACGGTTCTTCCGGTGTCCGATAGGCGATCCAGGCGTAATAGCGGCCGCCGAGGATGAGTGCGAGTAGTGCGACCGCGCCTAGTGCGGCGATCTTAAATGCAGAGTGGTTCGACATGAGTCTCGTCCATCCCTGGTCGAGGGGCGGCGGGCATTGTTCCAAAGTAGTGCAAACTTGACCAGCCCGAAGCGCGAGCGAGGG
>DATJGQ010000120.1:0-2000 GCA_035494815.1 Gemmataceae bacterium | reverse complement strand
CTCGCCCCGGGTTCTGGGGATTCCTCAGCAGCGACTTACGGGAGAATCTGCCATGCGTCAGTTCATGAAGAATGTCGTCACCTTCCTCAAGGCCGAGAACGGTCCGACCGCGGTCGAGTACGCGGTCATGCTTGCCCTGATCCTCGTAGTCTGCATCGGCACCATCACGGTTGTGGGCACCAGCACCAACACGACGTATCGGACCGCCAAGAACGCGATGCCCGGCGGGAGCTGAGGTACCGGCCTTCCGCACTGGCGGCCTCATCGTGGCAAGCGTCGCCGGACGATTGCATTCACCATCGCGCGGCGGTTCATGCCCGATTTCATCGTCTTCCGCGATATCGAGTCCCCGGTGACGCCGGAGCAGTTGGCGCCGCCCGACCCGCGGTGCCGGTGCGTGCAGTTCTGCGGGCCGCTCACGGACGCCGACCACCAGGCGCTCGCCGCGTTTCTGCGGCAGTACCCCCACCTCGCCTTGCGCGCCTATGGGCCGTACATGGCCCATTTCGACCTCGACTTTCTTCGGCACTATCCGTTCGTGCGGCACCTGGCCATCGACGTCTTCTGCCTGGAGAATCTCGACGGCTTGCAGCATGTCTCGCCCGAGCTGGAAACGTTCGTCCTGGGGCGCACGGCGAGCAAACGGCACTCGCTCGCGTTCCTGCGGCGATTCCCCCGGCTGCGATCGCTCGAACTCGAAGGACACACGAAAGACATCGACGCGATCGGTGCGCTATCGCAGTTGGACGACCTCACGCTGCGGTCGATCACGCTGCCCGACCTGTCGATCCTTCGGCCGCTCAAGCGACTTCGCTCACTTGAAATCAAGCTCGGCGGCACGAAGAACCTCGGCCTGCTACCCGAGATCGGCCGATTGCGGTATTTGGAATTGTGGCTGGTCCGCGGGCTGGCCGATCTGGAACCGGTCGGCTCGGTCCGGACGCTTCAGTTCTTGTTCCTGCAAGCACTCAAGCAGGTGAAGACCCTTCCGTCGCTGGCAGGTCTGCGGTCGCTCCGCCGTATTCATCTGGAGACGATGAAAGGACTATCCGACCTGCGGACTGTCGCCGACGCCCCCGCGGTGGAAGAGCTGGTCGTGATCGACATGCCCCAACTCACCGTGGAGGCCTTTCGGCCGTTCGTCGGCCACCCGACACTTCGGCGGATCCACGTGGGGCTCAGCGTCACGCGATTGAATAAAGCTGTGGAGGAATTACTGCCATTGCCGCAAGCCGGCTGGAACTTCAAGTTCGATGACAAGAGCCACTAGGGACGGGCCACCGCACGCAGCAAATCCAGCACGGTCGCCGTGATCTTTGGCGACGCGTCGACTTCCAAATAGCTCGACCGGGCCCGCCAGGTTTCGTAGCCGCCCAGACGATGTTGCTCCGGCGTCGGCAGGTAGCCGTTGTAGCCGTTGGCCAGCTCGATCGTGAACGTCGGCTTGAGCGGGCTCTCCTTCTTGATCGCCAGGCCGATCTCGACGAAGACCTCGCACGGGACGGCCGCGATTCCCAATTCGCCGACGCGGATCGCCTGCAATTTGAGCTTCACTTTGGGCGGGTACTCGGACAAGAGGACCGTCTCGCGGGCGTAGATCTCGGGCTGTGACTTGAGCCCGTCCTTGGCGGCGGCGAGGATCGATTTCGCCCGCGCCACGTCGTGCGGGCTCGGCAGGCGGACGCCGAGTTCGATCTCCTTCTCGGCCATCGCGAGCGGCACCCCGTCGCGATGCTCGACACGGCGATAGGCGGCGAGAGCGGCTTTGGCGACGCTGTCAGCGACGACGCGGATTTGCTCGCCCGGGCGACGGATGCCCGGGGCCGGGCCGGCGAAATTGACGTTGTTGATGTCGCCGCTGGTGCCGTTGGACATGATGCCGACGAACAGCGGATTTGCGTCGCCGACTTCCAGGAGTGCCGCAATCCGCTCGGCGAAAGCGCCGAAGTAATCAGCCGACAGCGGCGGAAGCCCGCCGACGTAGTGCAGCGAGTAATTGG
>DATJGQ010000119.1:0-5500 GCA_035494815.1 Gemmataceae bacterium | reverse complement strand
GTCAACTCTCGCCACGTCGCGAAGTGGCGGGGATTCACACGGATCGCCCGGCCGAGCCAGCCGAGGGCCGCCCGTCGCGAATAGCCGCGGGCGATCGTCGCCATGTGCACGAACGTCTCCGCCTCCGCCCGCGCCCGCGCGGCCGGAGGAAGCGTGCGCGGATGGTCGTAGTGAAGTGTGAAGCGCTCCATAATCAACCGGGCGACGTGCAGGCGGTCCAACTGTCGCCTCGACAGGTTGACGTGACCGACGCGATACGCCACGAGCGGCTCACTCACGACGCCGAAGCGGTAATGCCGGGCGGCCCGCAGCCAGAAGTCGTAGTCGATGGCGAGCGGGATCGACTCGTCGAAACCGCCGACGTGGTCGGCGACGCCGGCCCGCATCAGGGCCGAGGAGAAGCAGACGAAGTTTTGCCGGAACATCGCGGCGACGACACGTCCGCGCGGGAGTCGGACGGATTTCCACGGCCGCGGTTTGCCGTCGACGTCCACCACTTTTCGCCCTGTGCACACGACGCCGAGCCTCGGGTCGGAATCCATCAGGGCGACTTGTTTTTCCAGCTTCCGCCGCGCCCAGAGGTCATCCGCGTCGAGGAAGGCGACGTAGGGCGCCCGGGCCTCGGCGAGTCCGCGGTTTTTCGCGCGGGCCTGGCCGCCGTGACTCTGCTCGACCAGGCGAAACCGCGGGTCGCGGAGGAAGCGACCGATGATCCGAAGCGAATCGTCCGTCGAGCCATCGTCGACGACGATCACCTCGAAGTCGGCGAATGACTGTCGACGCACCGATTCGAGCGCGGCGCCGACGTAGCGGCCGTAGTTGTACGACGAGACGATGACGCTGACACTTGGGCTCATGCGGCGGCGCGACCTCCCGTGTGCGGGGTGCGGACGTGGGAGATGCAAAAGCGGTATTTGCCGGACGGCTCCTGCGGGATGCGTTCGACGAATTCGCAGCGGTGGTCCGTGCCGTGGCCGAACCGTTCGACGACGAGTGCGGCGATCTTGTGTTCGCTCGCGGCGGTGAAGTCGGCGGCGCGGACGATGCGGAAGACGAACCGCCGCACTTCCTCCTGCACGATTTGAATCTGTGCGACGCCGGGGACCAACACGGCAAAGTTTTCGGTCAGCGAGATGCCCGAAATCAACTCACCGGCCGCGGTGACGACATAATCCGCCTCGCGGCCTTCGAGCGACTCCAGGATCGGCATGCCGCGGCCGCACGGACACTGACGGTCCGACAGGACGCCGACGTCGCCGACCTGATAACGAATGAGCGGCATGGCGAAGTTCGCGAGGTCGGTGACGACGATCGCGCCGGGGATCCCCGTCGGAGCGGGTCGGCCGTCTTTGATCACTTCGACGATTACGCCATCGGCATTGACGTGCAGTCCGCGGTGCCGGTCGCACTCGCAGGCGATTAAACTCACTTCTTCGCAGCCGTAGCGGTTCGTGACCGACACGCCGAAGACGGCTTCGATCCGCTGCCGTTCCCAATCGTGTAAAACCATCGCCGTCGTAATGATGCCGCGTGGCCTATGCACCGGTAAATTCTGTGTCTTGAGAAAGTCGGCGAGCAGAAAGACCGAGTGCGCGTGGCCGAAGATCAGATCGGGGCGGGTGCGATGGAGCTGGCCGGCGAACCGTCGCAACGCGGCGTCGTCCATGCGCAAGGTATCGAGGTGGATGGCCCGGTCGAACAGCAGGTTGCGCAAGCGGCCTTTGAGGCCGTGGCGGCGGTACTCGGGATTGCCCCAGACTTTTGCAACTCGTTGGCCGCGGGACCAACCACTCCATTCGTCGGAGCGGAGCGTGCAGGCACGTTTCCAGCACATGCCCACGTCGTCGAGCCGAACTTGCAATGGGACGCCGGTCGAGCCGGACGTCTTCTTCGTGTGGAGCGATCGTCCGCCGAACCGCTCCGAAAGCATCGTCTGCCCGTGAGCGCGAATGTCCGACTTGCCGAGCGTCGGCAGGCGGGGCAAGTCGTCAATCGTGGCCACGTCGTCGATGCAAGTGCCCCCGAAATGTTCCCGGTAGAACGGGACCGTCGTGGCGGCGTGGCGCAAGACGCGGCGAAGCGCGGCGTTCTGCCGGGCGGCGATGACGGCCGGCGGGTCGAACTGCCGGCGGTCGAGTTCCCGTCGCAGCGCCGCCGCCCGCGGGTCGTCCCGCCGCGACCACAGCGGATGGATCAACCGGCGACTGAGCAGGTCGGCGAATCCCATGCGTCGGCCTCGTCCTCCTCCCACGCGTCCGGCTCCCGGTCTGTCGAATCGGCGAGTCGCTCGCGACAGATGCCGAGCGACACCGCCACGAACGCGCAATACCAGACCCAGTTGTACCGGTACAGGTTGTGCCCAAACATGCCTTCGAATAGCAGCAGGATCGTCGAGTGTGTCAGCGCCTGGGCGAGATGGAACAGCCGCGGTTCGTCCACCGGCCCGTAGGTCGGGTTCGTCAGCCCTTTGAGTTTGCGCAGATTCCAGAGCAGGACCGCGACCATGAACAGAAACGCGACGAGCCCGACGGTGCCGAGTTCGCCGACGACCTGCCCGTACAGGTTGTGCGATTCGATCTTCGACCCGCTCGCCGGGCGCCACGCGCTCGGTCCGCAGCCGGACAAGGGGTATTGCGACCACAGCTTAAGTCCCGTGTAAAACCCTTCGATACGGCCCTGGCCCGATTCCTGGGCGTTCGCCGGGCCGACCGAAGGGTCGATGATCGTCTCGAACCGTTTCTGCAAATCGGGCGGCAGAAACGCGAAACTCACGCATGCGAAGACGGCGAAGGCGGACAGGTACAGCACCTTCCGTTTCGAGAGCAGCATGTTGAGCAAGCCCCAGACGACTACGCCCGCCAGCGACGACCGCGAGCCGGTAAGCATTACGCAGCCGATCGCGAGCAGGAAGTAACCACCGACCGCCGGGCGGCGCCAGACGCTCCCCCACGTGAGCCAGAGGTAGCGCGTGAACGGCAGCGAGTAGACGATCGTCGCCCCGAAGCTGTTCGGGTCGCCGAGCGTCGTATCGACGCCGACGAGCCGGGGGATGCCCATGCGGAAGGTGTGCCGGCCGCCCCTGTATTCCCAGAGCGAGTGGAGCATGTAGAGCGTGAGTACCGCCATGAATGCGAGCACGAGGGCGTTGAGGCCGCGGACGTCGCGCACCGTGGTCGCGATCATCAGGGCGAACACGAGGATCATCGCATAGTTCTTGACAATCAGTCCGGCCTGGTCGGTGCCAGCCCACCGGCTCATCGCCCACGACAAGGCAAACGCCCCGCCCATGCCGGCGATGGCCGCGAGCAGCGCGTAGCCGCGGATGCGTTTGCCGGCCGCGAGCCAGGCGACGGTCATGCCCGAGAAATAGATGAGTTCCGGGCGCAAGTCGCCCAGGGCCGGCCAAATCTCGAACGGCCGGTGGATGCACAGGTAGACGTAGCCGAGCATCAGATACAGCATGGTCGAGGGTCCGGCGTACTCGTCAGGGGCGAGTGTGTTTCACCACGGCGGGGTTGCCGACGGCGACGGCGTTCGCGGGGATCGATTTCACAACGACCGCCCCCGCGCCGATCACGCACTGTTCGCCGACGTCGGCCATGACGACGGCGCTGTTGCCGATCCAGCAATTCGAGCCGATCCGGACTTGAGTGAATTCCCCGCCCTGGTCCTGAACGGGCCGGTCGGTCCGGTCGAATGCGTGTTGTCGGCGGCCGCTGAGGATGTCGACGTTGCTGCCGATCGTGGCGTCGCGGCCGATCGCCGCGCTCCCGACGGTACAGCGGTGACCGATCATGACGCCCGGGCCGATCGTCACCTGTGGGTGCGAGAGCGTCGTGCCGAACCCGATGTGGCAGTCGGTCGCGCAGCGGTCGATGGTCATCAGGTAAAATGAGCGGCGGGTGAAGATGCCGGGCTTGCCGGGCACGAGACTTAACAGTTGCGCGGCAAACGTGAACCACTCCTCGCCGAGCCGCCAACGCCGTTCGAGCCACGCCGGCAGCCAGAGCGGAGCGAGCAGAACCACTCCGACATACACGAACGCGTCCCGAACAAGGCCACGAAAGCCGCGATGACTCGTCCGGAAGACAGACCCGAGACACGAGACACGAGACACGAGACCGAGAATTCGCGTGTCTCGTGTCTCGTGTCTCGTAAGTCGCTCGTGACTCGGTTCGCCCCGTCGCCGACCGGGGCCCAGCACGTCGGCAACGCCCGCACTTACCTGATCACCTGGCTGTTGGCGCGAAGTGCGGGCGGGCGAATCCTCCTGCGGATCGAGGACATTGACTCGCCGCGAATCAAAGCCGGCGCGGCCGACGAGGCGCTCGCCGACCTCCGGTGGCTCGGACTCGACTGGGACGAGGGACCGGTGGTGCAGACTCAACGCATCGCCCTCTACGAAGCCGCACTCAAGCGGCTGCAGGATCATGAACTGGTCTACCCGTGCACGTGCACGCGGTCGGACATCGAACAGGCGGCCAGTGCTCCGCACGCGGAAGGCCAGGAGCTACCATACCCCGGCACCTGCGCCGGGCGGTCTGTCGCCGGCGCGAAGAATCTCGCCGGCCGTCCGTTCGCCTGGCGATTCCGCGTCACCGACGTCCCCGAATTCACTGACGCCTTCCGCGGTCCGATCAGCCTCACCCGGAACGATATCGGAGGCGACTTCGTCGTCTGGAAGTCGCAGGGCACGCCGGCCTACCAACTCGCGGTCGTCGCCGATGACGCCGATCAAGGCGTCAGCGTCGTCGTTCGTGGCGACGACCTCGTTTCCTCCACACCGCGGCAGCTTTTGCTCTACCAGGCCCTCGGCCTGACCCCGCCCCACTTCGTGCACGTGCCGCTGGTCGTCGGCCCCGACGGACGGCGGCTGGCGAAGCGCCACGGCGACACGCGGCTACGGGCACTTCGCGAAGCGGGCATTGCGTCCGGGCAACTCGTCGGCCTGCTCGCCTGGTCGTGCGGCTGGCTGCCCGACATCCAACCGGTCTCGGCGAGCGAACTGATGCCGCGGTTTCGGCTCGACGCCATTCCGCGGGAGGCGTTTGTATTGACCGCGGAAGTGCTCGCCCGGATCGGGTATCGCGGGTAACGCGCTCCGCTTCGCGTCACGGCTAAACGTCGGGCGGCGCGCGGCGAGGGCGGCCCGCGCTATGGAGCGCGACCCGTCGGACGAGCCGCCGATAACGACGGTGGAGGTCGCGCACTTCCGCCCGCAAACTCTCGACTTCCCCGGCGGCGTCGCTCAGCCGAGCCTGCAGTGTGAGCCCGGCTTGGGCGTCGGCGATCTCGGCCAACGCGGCCAGTACATCTCGGTTGAACGCGGACTGCTGTCGCGCCAGCACGTTCACATACGCGTGCCGGAAATTGTGCAGCAGCTTGCGCTTGACCCAGAGCTTGAGTTTCGCGAATCGGCCCTCGCTCACGTCGACGTAATGATCCGGAAGCTGGTGCGCCGCCTGAGCGGCGAGCAAGGGCCTGGCAAGATTCATGCGTT
>DATJGQ010000118.1:0-3912 GCA_035494815.1 Gemmataceae bacterium | reverse complement strand
ATCTCCGGGTACTGCGCGACCGGCAGCGTGAACAGCGCGATCGAGCCGCCGAGGACGATGACGATCGACAGCACGGAGGCGAAGATCGGCCGGTTGATGAAGAAACGCGAGAACATGGATCGTTATTTGGTCGTGACCGGTTGTCGCCGGTGTACCGCCCCGTTTACCATAACTGCCGCTTGCGGCTTTGCGGGCCTGCTTAGCCGCAAGCGGCTAAAGAGAGACTCCTCGAACCGCCGCAGCCGCGCGAACGGACCCCACTCGACAATCCCTTCGATGACGTAGAAGAACACCGGCGTCAGGAAGATCCCAAACAGCGTCACGCCCAACATACCGCTGAAGACGGCCACGCCCAGGAGCCGCCGCATTTCCGCCCCCGCCCCGCGGCCGAGCAACAGCGGCACGACGCCGAGAATGAACGCGAAGCTGGTCATGAGGATCGGCCGCAAGCGGAGTTTGCACGCCGCCAGGGTGGCCTCCCGCCGCGGCAGACCCGCGTCTTCGCGCTTGTGCTTGGCGAACTCGACGATCAGAATCGCATTCTTGCTTGCCAGCCCGACCAGTACGACGAACCCGACCTGGGTGAAGATGTTGATGTCGCCGCCCGTGAGCCAGACGCCGGTGAGCGACCCGAGGATGCACATCGGCACGACCAGGATGACGGCCATGGGCAGCGCCCAGCTTTCGTACTGTGCCGCCAACACCAGAAACACGAACACGACGGCCAGCGGGAAGATCAGGTTGTTGCCGATATTCTTGGCGGCCTGGATCTGCATGTAGTTGATCTCGGTCCACTCGAACGCCATGCCGGGGCGGAGCACCTCGCCGCAGATCCGCTCCATCTCCTCGATCCCCTGGCCGGTCGAGACGCCCGGCTTG
The DNA here is from genome assembly GCA_035494815.1 of Gemmataceae bacterium. GTDB lineage: Bacteria > Planctomycetota > Planctomycetia > Gemmatales > Gemmataceae > DATJGQ01. The sequence continues at coordinate 3,033 of DATJGQ010000118.1, read as the reverse complement.
GTCGTGCCGAGGATCGCCGCCCCCGGGTACATGTTGTACCGCCCGATGTTGATCGGCCCGCCGATCTCCCGGACGCTCAGGATCGACCCGAGCGGGACCATCTCTCCCTGGTCGTTGCGCACTTTCAGCAGCTTGATCTTGTCCGGGTCATTGCGGAACTCGCCGTTCGCCTGGGCCACGACCTGCCAGGTGCGACCGAACCGGTTCATGTCGTTGACGTAGTACGAGCCGAGGAAGACCTGCAGCGTCGCGAACACGTCGGCCGGGTTGACGCCGCGGGCGCGGCACTGCTCGCGGTTGACGTCCAGGAAGAGCTGCGGCACGTTGGCCCGGAACACGGAGAACAGGTTCTCGACCTTATCGCTCTCCTTGGCCTTGGCGATCACCGCCTCGACCTGATGCTGCAGCGCCTCTTCGCCCAGGTCGCCGCGATCCTCGATGATGATCTTGAACCCGCTAGCCGACCCGAGGCCTGAAATTGGCGGCGGCGTAAAGATCGACGTCAGCGCCTCGGGGACCTCCTTGGCCAACAGCGCCCGGATGCGGTCGGTGATAGCGGTGGCCGACATGGACGGGTCGTGGCGTTGGTCGAAGTCCTCGAACGAGACGAAGAACTGCCCGAAGTTCGAGCCGTTGGCATTCAGCGTGAACGACTGGCCGGCGATCTCAGTGACGTGGGCGATGCCCGGCTGGGCCTGGATCAGCTTCTGGATCCGGTCCACGACCGTCTGCGTGCGCTCCAGCGAGGCGGCGTCGGGAAGTTGCACGGCGACGTAAAACCGGCCCTGGTCCTGGTTGGGGATATAGCCGGTCGGCAGCCGGTGCGACGTCCACCAAGTCAGCCCGAGTAGCCCGCCGTACACGACCAGTACGAGACCGCTCACCCGCAAGAGTCGGCCGACGACGCCGGTGTAGGCGTTCGTCGACCGGCGGAAGACCGCGTTGAACAGCCGGAAAAACCAGCCGAGCACGGCGTCGAGCGTGCGTCCGACTCGGTCCTTGCGCGCCCCCCGCCGCGGCAACAGGAGGGCCGCCAGGGCCGGGCTGAGCGTGAGCGAGTTGAACGCCGAAATCACGGTCGAGACGGCGATCGTCAGCGCGAACTGGCGGAAAAACTGCCCGGTGATGCCGCTGATGAAGGCGCACGGGACGAACACCGCCGACAGCACGAGCGCCACCGCGATGACCGGACCGGACACCTCCCGCATCGCCTGATGCGCCGCCCGCCGCGGCGACATCCCCTCCTCGATGTGGCGCTCCACGGCTTCGACGACGACGATCGCGTCGTCCACGACGATGCCGATCGCCAGCACCAGCCCGAACAAGGTCAGATTGTTCAGCGAAAAGCCGATGACGGCCATGACGGCGAAGGTGCCGATGATGGCGACCGGCACCGCGACGAGCGGGATGATGGCACTCCGCCAGTTCTGGAGGAACACCAGCACGACGATCGCCACCAGCGCGACCGCCTCGAGGAGCGTGCGGACGACCTCGTGGATCGACTCGCGGATGAAGGGCGTCATGTCCAGCGAGACGACGTAGTCCAGGTCCTCGGGAAACGCTTTCTTCAGCTCCTCCATCCGCTGAACGACGCGTTGGGCGGTGGCCAGGGCGTTGGCTTCCGGCAGGGCCCAGACGGCGAGGCTGGCGTTCGGCCGGCCGTCCACCTTGCTGGTCGTGTCCAGGTTGCGGGCGCCCAACACCGCGTGGCCGACGTCCTTGATGCGGACCTTGCGGCCGTCCGGCTCCGAGCGGATCACAATGTCGTTGAACTCGGCCGGCTCGGTCAGGCGGCCGAGCGTCGTGACCGTAAACTCGAACGTCCCGCTTACCGAGGCGGGCTGCTGGCCGACGTGCCCCGCCGCCACCTGTCGGTTCTGCTCCCGCAGGGCGGCGACGACGTCGCCGGCGGTCAGGTTCAGCGACGCGAGCCGGTCCGGGTCGAGCCACACCCGCATGCTGTAGTCCTGCTGGCCGAACTGCGACACGTCGCCGACGCCTTCTACCCGAGCGATTTCCTCCTTCAGCTTGATGGTGGTGTAATTGCTGAGATAGAGCTGGTCGTATCGGCCCTTGGGGGAGTAGACGGCGATGACTTGCAGGATGTCCGGGTTGCGCTTGCGGGTGGTGACGCCGGCCTGCTTGACCACATCCGGCAGCAGCGGGAGGGCAAGGTTAATCCGGTTCTGCACCAGCACCTGGGCGAAGTTCAGGTTGACGCCGGGCTTGAACGTGACGCTCAGGCTGTAGGAGCCGTCGTTGTTCGACAGCGACAGCATGTACATCATGTCTTCGACGCCGTTGATCTGCTGCTCGATCGGGGCGGCGACAGTGTCGGCGACCACGTGGGCGTTCGCCCCCGGGTAGTTACACTGCACCTGAATGCTCGGCGGCGTGATCTGCGGGTATTGCGCGAGCGGCAGGTTGAACACCGCGACCGCCCCCGCGAGGGTAATGACGATCGACAGCACCGCCGCGAAGATCGGCCGTTCGATGAAAAAGTGCGAGAACATGGCTTGTGGCGTCTTCTGTAGCTGGCCTCTGTGAGGCCGGCTCTGCGGCTCGCTTGCCGTCGCAGCCGGCCTCACAGAGGCCAGCTACAGCAAAAGCCATTGCTAGCTCCCCGCGGGCTGGTGTCCGCCGGCCGCCGGCTTGTCGAACGTCAGTTGCTTGCCGGTGGCGCTGGGTGCTTTCGGCGGCGCCTGCACGCTCGCGTGAACCTCCGTCTTGGGCTTCACCCGCTGCATGCCGTTGACGATCAACTTGTCCCCGGCCGCGACTCCCTTCTTGATCACCCGCAGGGTGCCAACCGCCTGCCCCAACTCAACGGCCCGGTACTCGACCGCGTTCCGGTCGTTGACCACGTAAACGTACTTCCGTCCCTGGTCGCTGAGAATCGCCTCATCCGGGATCAGCACCGTCTCGTAGGCCTGGCCGATCGGCAGGCGGACGCGAACGAAAAGGCCCGAGCGAAACAGGTTTCGCGGATTCTCGAAGACGCCACGGACCCGGATCGTGCCCGTATTCCCGTTC
>DATJGQ010000117.1:0-3847 GCA_035494815.1 Gemmataceae bacterium | reverse complement strand
GTCGTCGGCCCGGTAAACGTCACGATATTGCCGATGGTGCAGCGCTCCGAGCGCGGCGAAGGCCAGCCAGAGCCAGGGCAATCCCCGGGCGAATGACCGCCGTGAGGCCAGCAACCAGGCGATCACGCCTCCGAGCAACGCAATCGTCGAGAATTGCAGCGGCACGCCGATGAGCCGGTCCGCCGCAACGCCGACTGTGATGGCCAGGGCAACGGGTACCAAGGGAGCTTGCCAGAGGTCTGCGCCAAAAACAGGAGTTCGGGCGGCGGCAGGCGGACCGGCGGACATGGCGCGATTGTGCGTTTCGCCGTCGGCGCTCGCAATCAGAAAATTGCCGCCCGACGTTGCGACGGCCGCGCTGTTGCGGTATGAGTGAATGACTTTCGGCCAAACGCTCGCCGTGTTTTTGTTCCCGGAGTTACTCCATGATCCGCCATTGTGTCGCTAGCGTTGTCCTCGTTTCGCTTCTGATCACCCCCGCCCGCGGCGACGAGAAGGCGGAACTCAAGAAACTCGAAGGCACCTGGCTTCCGACCACGGTGCAGCAGAACGGTCGGAACTGGCCGGACGAACAAGTGAAAGGACTTAAGCTTGTAATTGCCGACGGCAAATACACGGTCACGGTTTCCGGTAACGACGACAAAGGAACGCTGAAGGTCGACCCGAACGCCAAGCCGGCCACGATGGACATCGTCGGCACCGACGGCCCGAATAAAGGACGGACGATCCCGGCAATCTACGACCTGTCCGCCGACACCCTGAAAATCTGTTACGGACTCGGCGTGGAAACGCGGCCGACGCAGTTCGAATCGAAACCCGGGACGCGGCTCCTCCTGATCACCTACAAGCGGGAGAAACCCTGACGCGTGACAGACTTCCTGTCACGCCCTATACTGCTCGGGACAATCGCCCGCACCGCCCCCGGAGCCACGCGCCGTGAGCATCGTCCGAGTGGGACTCTCCGAGACCAAGATGTTCGGCGACGGCTACGACGCCATCTTCTCGCGCAAAAAATCCGCGGCGAATAAGAAGGCGACGCCCAGGAAATCGGCGAAAGGGAAGCCGGCCGCGAAGAAGAAGCCGGGGAAGAGAAAGAAGTGACAAGGTGACAAGGTGACAGGTTGTTTTTCACCTTGTCACCTTGTCATCTTCAGGTCGCTCTTGCATCACATCCCGCGCCTCGCTATGACGCCGCCCGGACCCGTTCCCTCTGGTTCGAGGGCCGATCATGGGCCGTGCGTTTGGTCGGATGCTGACGGTGATCGGGGCGTTCCAGTTGATCGGCGTCGCTCCCGGACAGGAGGCGGCGCCGGTTACCGTCACGACACTCCCACGGCCGGCCGATCTGCCGCCACCGCCGGCCCCGGAAGTCCTTCCGACTCCGTTGCCGAACGTGCTGCCGCCGGCCCCGTATGAGATGCCGCCGGCGCCCAATGTCGCCATCCTGTGCCCGTGTGGGCCGGCGCCCGGATTCACCGCGGCTCTCGAGTTCGGAATCCTCGTCCCCCACCTGAAGAATGCCCTGACCTCACCGGTGCTGGCGAACCCGGGCGCGTTCATCGATTTTGTCAACCCGCCGACATCGGATTTGGACGTCACCGTCGCTCCGCGGATCACACTCGGCTGGCGGCTCCGCGACGGACTAGGCGCGATCCTCGTGTCCTATCGTAGCCTCGAGAGTGAAGGCACGACGCTCATTCCCGGCTACGACCTCGTCGGCGACGGCCTCGCCCGCAGCCGGCTGAACTTGAATTTCGTGGACGTCGCCTATTCGACGCGAGAGAAGCCACTCGGCGCCCTGTGGGGCCTGCGGTGGGAGGTCGGCACACGGTTCCTCGCCGGCTACTTCGACTCGGAGGCGCAGGGGATCGCCCTCGGTCAACGGGCGAGCAACCACTTCGTCGGAGCCGGCCCGCAGATCGCGCTGGACCTGACGCGCGAGATTCCGAACACGGGGCTGGCATTCTTCGCCCGGACCGACGCGGCGGAGATCCTCGGGCACGTCACGCAGCGGTTCAGCGAGACGATCGGCGACCCGACCGCGCCCGTGCAATTCGGCGGTTGGTCGCAAAGCGGTTCGCAGGCGGCGCCGCAACTCATCCTCCAGACCGGGTTGAGCTGGCTGGCGCGGCCGGACGGTCGGTATCGCATCACGGTGGGCTATCAGTGGGAGCAGATCTGGGCCCTGGGCAACATCGGCGCCTCGCGCGGCGACGTGCGCGCTCAGGGCGTTTTTCTGCGATCGGAATTCAATTTCTAATTGTTCCGCCGCGACCCGAGCTTGCGAGGGGAGCGCTGGCAGGCACGCCTGCCAGCGCTCCCCTCGCAAGCTCGGGTCGCGGCGGAACAGATGCGCTTTACTTCGCAGTCGGGTCGTACGGTTTCTGCCAGTGAATCAACTCGATCCGGTTTGCGTCCGGGTCGCGGATGAAGAACCGGTCCGCGTTCGGGATTCGTACCGTTTCCTCAATGGCCAGTCCGTGCTTCCGACACTCCGCGCGCGCGGCGTCGACATCCGCCACGTGCAGCGCGAAGTGCCGCGGGCTGATTGTGTCCGGCTGCGGCTTGTGTAAGAGGTGCAGATACTGTCCGCCGAGGTCAAACCACAAAACGACGAAATCGAACGTGTACGGCGGCTTGATCTCCTTGAGGCCGAGCACCTCCGTGTAAAACCGGCGGCTGCGGTCCACGTCAGTGATGATGACGGTCACATGATCGAGATGTGTCGTTCGCATGGCACTCGCCGTGCATAGAGGTTAGATGGCGTCGCCCGCCATCTTATCAACCTCCACGAGGGAGAGAACTTAGCCATGCCCCGTAAACCCGGATTGCTCGAACGCTTCGCCCGCCGGGCGACCATGTGGACCGGCAGCTCCGCGGCCTTCGCCCTGGCGGCCGGCTCGATCTTCGTCTGGTTATTCACATACCCCCTGTTCGTCCGCTGGTCGGAAACGCCGTTCGACAGTTGGCAACTCGTCATCAACACCGGTACGACCATCATCACTTTCCTAATGGTTTTCCTCATCCAGCGGGCTCAAAACAAGGATTCGCAGGCGATCCATCTCAAGCTCAACGAACTGGTCGCCGCGATCGAGGGGGCGAGCAGCCGACTGATCAACGTAGAGGATCTGAGCGAGCAAGAAGTACAGACTCTTCACAAGTACTACTGCCGACTTTACGAGCTGGCCCGGTCGGACGAAGACCTGACTAAGTCGCATTCGGTGGAAGAGGCGGCCGGCCGGCATAAAGTGAAGAGCCGACGCCGGATGTCTGCATGAGGCATGCGCAATGCCGTTCCCATCCGTCGGAGCGGCGAGTGCCTTTAGGGCGCAACAGGATTCCGAGCTGAGCACGGTCATACCAAAACTACTGACGAATCCGCCGAATCCTGGTCCCGGAAACGGGTGCCGCAAGACGATGGCGACGTTTTGGCACTCCGCTTGCCTATCAGAAAGGCGGCTCGGCGCGACGGTCAACGGCGATCGACGCGTCGGATCGGGAGCCGTACCCGGTGGCCCGGCCCGTGCGGGCCGTCGGGCGGCGGGTATTAATCGCGGACTGAGGAGTAACCGACCATGTTGCGACTTGCGATCGTGTTTCTCGTCATCGCCTTGCTCGCCGCCCTGTCGGGGTTCGGCGTGGTCTCGGCGATCGCCTGGGACGGTGCCCGGATCTTCTTCTTCATCTTCCTCGTGCTCGCCATCTTGTCGTTGATCTTCGGCGGGCTCGGCGGAAGACGCATCGATACCGTGTAGCTGCCGCATTCACGGTACCGGCCGGCCGCGGCCCACGGGGACCAACTCTCCCCCGGGCCGCGGCCGGTTTCGTTTTGAGATAGTCGTTTTGC
>DATJGQ010000116.1:0-4546 GCA_035494815.1 Gemmataceae bacterium | reverse complement strand
CCTGACGACCGGCGACAGCGCCGTTCGTGCGGAGCCGATCAAGTAGACGATGTCCGCATTAGACGACGAGGCCGCGTTTTCAAAGGCCATCCAGGCGGCGCCCGACGACCCGCTGCCGAAGCTGATTTTCGCCGACTGGCTGGACGAACGCGGCGACCCGCGCGCCACGTGTCTCCGTTGGGTCGTCGATCGGGGCCTCCGGCCGGTGCACGACGCGATCGCCGACACGTGGGACTGGTGGTCGCGGCCGCCGCGGGAGCCGGACTACTATGGCGGCCAGGATACGACCGCCGCCATCGTCCCGCCGGCACTGTTTCGCCGAATGAACGGTAAGCCGACCGACATTTGGAAGGGATATCTGTCTTATGCCGACGCGCTGCGGGACCTGATGCAGGCATGGGCCAAATGCGTCGCTGCGGGTTCGACGCCGGGCGGACCGGCGACCTGAGCCGCCGGCCCACCCGCACACTATCACGGATAGACCAGGACCGGCGCCGCCGGGCGGACGCGGACGACGGTCGTCGCCGGCCGCAGCGGCGGATAACGGTACGTGACGGCCGCGGGCGCCGCGTAGTAGCTTACGGCCGGCGCGGTGTAGTAACGGACGACCGGGGTCGCGTAGTAGCTGACTGTCGGCGTCGCGTAGTAGCTCACCGTGGCCGGGGTGTAGTAACTGGTGACCGTCGGCGTGTAGTAACTGACGACAGGTACCGGGGCCACGACGGCCGGCGCCGAGGCGACGACGACCTGGGCGGGGGCCATGGCCGGCAGCGCGAGTGCGGCCACGACGGCGAGGATGCCAATCACGCGAAGCATCAGACTCCTCCTTTTGCTAACTGCGTGTCGCAGTCCGGACACTTCCGATTGTAGAGCTGGCGGCCTCAAGTACCTACTCCCCTTGGGCGACGATTACGTCCACGCCCGGCACGGTCTCCAACAGCCGCTCCAGCGGCGAACGGCCGAACCAGCGGAGATACCACGCGCGGCGTGACCGGCCGACAATTACGTGCGTGATGCCGTACTCGCGGACGAAGTCGGCCACCGCCGTCGCGAAGTTCGGGCCTTTGAACTGCAGCGAGACGCCGCCGAGTTGCTGCGCGAGCGTCAGCGCGTCGGCGATCTGCCGCTGCGTCGCCGCGGCGATCTTCTCGGTGCGCTCCTGCGGGGTCTGCACGTAGACGGCGTACCACGGCGCCTTAAGCCGGTCGGCCAGCCGCGCGGCTTTCCGCAACAGCCGCTGCACGTTCGGGCTCGCGGAACTGACACAGACCATCACGCGGTCCGAACTCGCCGCGACTTCCGGGCCGCGCGCCTGCCGCCGCCGATCGAGCGCCTGGGCGATCTCCTCGAGCGCGATCTCCCGCAGCCGCGACAGGTTCGCCTCGGTGAAGAAATGGCCGAGCGCCCGCTCTACCCGTTCCATCGGATACACCTTCCCCGCCCGCAACCGCTCCTGCAAGTCCTCGGCCGACAGGTCCACGGTCACGATCTGGTCGGCCTGATGTAGCACGTAGTCCGGCACCCGCTCTTTCACCTTTACGCCGGTGAAGCCGGCGATCAGGTCGTACAGGCTCTCGAGGTGCTGGATGTTCAGCGTCGTGATGACGTGAATCCCGGCGGCGAGGAGTTCCTCGACGTCCTGATAACGCTTGGCGTATTTGCTGCCGGGGGCGTTGGTGTGGGCGAGTTCATCTACGAGCGCGATCGTCGGCCGGCGTAGCAGGATCGCGTCGAGGTCCATTTCGTCGAGCACGACGCCGCGATACTCGAGACGTCGCCGCGGGACTTGTTCGAGCCCCTCGGCGAGGGCGGCCGTGTCCGCACGGCCGTGCGTCTCGATGATGCCGACCACGACGGCCACGCCCTGCTTCTTGAGCCGGTGCCCTTCCTGCAGCATCTCGTACGTCTTGCCGACGCCGGGCGCGAACCCGAGGTACACCTTGAGTCGGCCACGCTGCTGCTGACGGATCAGCGCGAGGAACTGTTCGGGCTTCGGCCGGTCGCCAGCGGGGTCGCTCACGGCTCGGCCCCCCAGGCGGGCAGCGTGATGTGAAAGGTCGTGCCCTGGCCCGGGGCGCTCTCGCAGGTGATCGTGCCGCCATGGGCCAGGACGATCTCGCGGACGATCGCCAGCCCGAGCCCGGTGCCGGCCGACCGCCCGCCGTCCGGGCCGCGGAAGAACTTGTCGAAGACGTGCGGCAGCGCGTCGGGCGGGATGCCGACGCCCGTATCCGCGACCGACAGCCGCACGCCGCCGACTTCCGCCGCCGCGGCCGAGAGTGTCACTCGCCCGCCGGGCCGGGTGTAAATCAGTGCGTTGTCGAGCAGGTTGGCGAGCGCGTGGTCGAATCGATCCCGGTCCACGCCCACTTGCGGCAGTCCGGCCGCAGCTTCCACCTTCACCTCGACCCGCTTGTCGACGGCCCGAGCGGCGATGTCCTCCGCCGCGGCCCGCAAGAGCTTCTCCGGCTGCTCGGGCCGCAACTCGAGCCGTCGCGCCGCGTCCTCCAGTCGCGCCAGCGCCAACAAGGACTCAATCATCCGCAGCAGCCGCTCGGCATTCTCGCGGGCGTCGACCAACAATTCGACCTGTTTCGGCTCGAGCGGGCCGACCGCCTCTTCCAAAAGGACGTGCACGGCGAGCCGAATGCTCGTCAATGGCGTCTTGAGTTCATGGCTGACGGTGGCGACGAGGTCAGTCTTGAGCCGGTCGAGCAGCCGGAACTTCGTGACGTCGTCGAGCACGATCGCCGCCCCGAGCGTCCCGCCGTAGCGATCCTGAATCGGCCGGACTTGCGGCAGAAAGGCGCGGTCGGCCCCGTCGTGGTGGAACGTCATCGCCTGCTCGAACGATTCGGTCAGGAACGGCCGTTGCTTTTCGATCGCTTCCGTGAGCGGCCGGCGGAGCGGCTCCGGCGGCTGCCAGCGCGCCTCTTCGGACGCGGCGGGTTCGACCCCGAGCACCCGACGCGCCGCCGGGTTCGCCAACTCGACCCGGCCTTCAGGGTCGACGACGAGAACGGGATCCGGGAACGAATCGATCGTCGCCTGCCCCGTCTGTTGGGCGCGGAGCAGGCGGCTCATGTTGACCTGCCGGTACTCGCGCAGCCGCTCGGTCATCGCGTTAAAAGTTTGCGCGAGCTTGCCCAATTCGTCGCGGGCGTGGACGGGCACGGTCATGTGCAGCTGGCCGGCGCCGATCGCCTCGGCCGCGTGAGTCACCTGCCGGATCGGGTCGATCACCGCCCGCACTAGCCGCCACGTCAACAGCGCGGCGAGCACTGCCGCCGCGCCCAGCCCGATCCCGAAACCGATCAGCGACCTGTGCGCCGTCGCGCCGGCGATGCGACCCGACTCCTCCATGTGCTCCTGGTTGATGCGGAGAATGTTGCCGGAGACGGCTTTCAATTCCCGGAAGGTGCCGAGGAGTCCGGGTGCGTCGGCCGTCCCATAGTATTCGCCGCCACGCTCCCCCGCCCCGGCCGGCCGCTCGAAGAACCGGTCGCCGAGTTCGCGATAGCGCCGGGTCAATCGCGTGAGCCGGTCGACCAGCTCCGCCTCGCCGGGCAGTGTGATGTTGTTCTGCTCGACCCGAAGTTGTTCCTCGTACGCCGGCCAGCTATCGCGATACTGCCGTCGGGCCTCGTCTTCGCGGCCGGAGAGCGCGAACATGAACGACGAGTCAAGTCGCTCCAGCGCCTCGTTCAACCGGAACATGGCGCGGACGCTGTCGTAATTCTCGCGCAGGATCAGGTCGGCCTGCCCGCCGAGCCGATGGAGTAACCATACCCCGGCGCCGCCCACCGCCGCGAGCAGTAACAGCAGCGGGGCGAGGGTGAGCAGAATCCGGCGGCGGAGCGACAGCCTCATCGGCGGGCCTCGGATCAAAGACCAAAGCGCTTGCGCTTGCGGTAAAGCGTGCTCGGGTCGATGCCCAGCACCGCGGCCGCCTCGTCGAGGGACGGGACGCGGGCCAACACCCGGCGGATGTGCTCGCGCTCCAGATCGTCGAGCGAGACCGTATCGCCGACTTCGATCCGGCCCGCCCCGCCCGGCTGGCCCACCGCGGCCGGCAGGTCGGCGAGCCCGACTTCCGGATCGGTCGCGAGGATCGCCCCGCGCTCGACGGCGTTGCGCAGCTCGCGGAGGTTGCCGGGCCACGAGTGCCGGAGCAGCGCCTCGCGCGCTTCTGCCGTGAACCCGCCGAGCCGTTTTCCGGTCTGTCGGGCGAAAAACGCGAGCAGCCGCTCGGCCAATGGCAGGATGTCGCGGCGGCGTTCGCGCAGGGGCGGCAGGGTCATTTCGATGACGTTGAGCCGGTAGTACAGGTCCTCGCGGAAGCGCCCGGCTTTCACCTCTTCGGCGAGATCGCGATTGGTCGCCGCGATCAGCCGCACGTCACCCGTCCGCGGTCGCGCCTCGCCCACGCGCTCGTATGCCCGCTCCTGCAGGAACCGGAGCAGCTTCGGCTGCAGGGGCGGCGGCAAGTCGCCAATCTCGTCAAGGAAAAGCGTCCCGCCTTCGGCGGCGGCGACCTTCCCCTCCT
>DATJGQ010000115.1:0-4069 GCA_035494815.1 Gemmataceae bacterium | reverse complement strand
CGTCCAACCCGCTATTGAGTCGTCGAAAACATGGGTGGCCCGTGGCAGAACGGAAAGCGGCATCGATCAGGTGACGGTTGAGCCAAAGCTGATCATCGGCGTCGAGGATCTGCCCGTGACGACGGCTGATGCCGAAGAGAGTCTCTGCGTCCGGGTCCGAGGGTTTCAGACCGGCGAAGAGCGGCTCGTGATAGAACTGGTGATCGCGGAGCAGGTCCCACAGGACGGAGACCAGTGCGCTTTCCCCGTCGTCCTCACGCGAGGATGCGTGAACCGGACTCTGGGACGCGACGGCCGGCTTCATCCCCGCACCATCGATCGCACAAACCGGCGCGAGCGACAAGAGTTGCGGTCGGCCGCACCCCGCGACCAGCAACTGCGCGAGCCGGCGCAAAGGCGTTTCCTCGGCGGACATGCTGGCGGCACTGAGCGCCTCGACGACCGCCTGAAAGTCGTGGAAGTCCTCGGGGCAGAGTGGGCTCTCCGCGAGCAGCGGCCGCTCGAGACAGCGGAACATGCGGACGCCGAGGTTGTCGAAGACGCCGCCGTCCGTGTATGCCTGCCGGTCGAATTCGCCGGAGTTGGCGCCGACGTTCGCGCCGGTGAGCTCGAGGGGAGGGAAGAAGCCGGGGAACGCCGACGAGGCCGCAACCGCCATCGCCACCGTCGCCAGCCCGATGTGAACGCGGTCGACGTGAAACGAGTTGCCCGCACGCCGGCGGACCATTAACAAGCCGTTCCGGTGAAATGAGCACAGGCAGCCCTCGCTCAGGTTGGTGGCGAGGATGTGCAGGGCGGGCCGTTCCGGCAACTCGAACAGGCTCTTATCGCCGAACAGGAACTTCTCGTAGTGGTATTCCAGGAGTCCCGTCCGAGTAAGCTTCCGGTTGGAAAGGCCGAGCAGCCGGCGCGGCCAGCGGAAGGGGAGCGTTAACGGGACTCGGCGGATGATTCGGTTCCGCACGTCGATTCGCACGCACGAGATGAACTCCGACGCGACCGCTTCGAATTCGGTGGGCGAACCGTTGTAGCGGTCCCAGTTCAGCAACAGGTGAGCGGCGAAAATACTGCCGCCGGAGACCGACGTGATGTGGGTGACGCGCGACAACAGCCCGGCGTCGCGGAGAAACCGCACCAATCCCAGGTGATAGAGACTGGCGCGGAACCCCCCGCCGGAGAGAGCGAGGCCGATCCGGTGCGTGGCCGTGTGCATGATTGAGCCCGCCTATACCACTTGTGCGGCGCTCGGGCTTCGTTGCCGCAAGCCCCATAAGGGAGTAGCATCATCGGGCGACGGGCACCGCCGCGCCCGCCGCCTGCGCCTGCCTTTCGAAGTACGTGCCCCTCTGCCCCTCGAGCACCGTCTGGGGCGTCATCGTCGCGAAGACGTGCATGATCCGGGCGATCGTGCCCGTCCAGCCCGTCTGATGACTGGCGCCGAGGCCAGCGCCGTTGTCGCCGTGGAAGTACTCGTAGAACTGGATGAGATCGCACCAGTGCGGATCCTCTTGCAGCTTGCGCGCCCCGCCGTTGACCGGACGGCGACCGTCTTTGCCCTTGAGGAAGATGTTGCCGAGGCGCCGCGCGATCTCTTCGGCGACCTGGTACAAGTTCATCCGCCGGCCAGAGCCGGTCGGGCACTCGATCGTAAGGTCGTCGCCGTAGTAGCGGTAGTATTGCGTCAGCGCCCGGATGATGAGCGCGTTGACCGGCATCCAGACGGGGCCGCGCCAGTTCGAGTTGCCGCCGAACATGCCGGTATCGGACTCCGCCGGCAGGTACGAGACGCGATACACCATCCCACCGCAGTTCATCGTGTAGGGGTGGTCCGCGTGATGGCGGGACAGCGACCGGATGCCGAACGGGCTCAGGAACTCGTTCTCGTCGAGCATCTTGGCCAGCACCCGACGGAGTTTGGTCTCGTCGAGGATGGAAGCGAGGCGGCGGTCGGCCACGCCGGTCTTCACCGGGTCGTGAATCGCCGCGCGAATCTCGGGCCGGGATTCGAGGAACAGTGCGAACCGCTCGCGGACGTCCGGATACTTTGTCAGCAGTTCGTTTTCGAACACCGTCGCCGCACACAGCGGCAGGAGCCCGACCATCGATCGCACTTTCAGCCGTTGCGCTTGCCCGTTGGGTAGCCGCAGCACGTCGTAGAAGAAGCCGTCCTCCTCGTCCCACATGCCGGTGTCGCCGCCGAGTTGCGTCATCGACGACGCGATCCACAGGAAGTGCTCGACGAACTTGACGGCCATGTCCACATAATCGGGATCGGTCATCGCCAGTTCCGCGGCGATCTCGAGCATGTTTTGGCTAAAAAGGGCCATCCAGGCGGTCCCGTCGGCCTGTTCGAGATAGCCGCCGGTCGGCAGCGGGGCGCTGCGGTCGAACACGCCGATGTTGTCCAGGCCGAGGAACCCGCCCTCGAAGACGTTTCGGCCCGACCGGTCCTTGCGATTGACCCACCACGTGAAGTTCAGGAGCAGCTTCTGAAAACTGCTCTTGAGCCATTCGCGATCGCCCTGACCGGACATCGCCTTGTCCAGGCCATACGTGAAGATGGTCGCCCACGCGTGTACCGGCGGGTTGACGTCGCCGAAGTTCCATTCGTACGCGGGAATCTGACCGTTGGGGTGCATGTACCGCTCGCGGAGCATCAGCCGGAGCTGCTGCTTGCCGAATTCCGGGTCCACGAGCGTGAGAGCGAGGACGTGGAAGGCGAGGTCCCACGCGGCGTACCAGGGGTACTCCCACTTGTCCGGCATCGAGATGACGTCGCCGTTGTACATGTGGTGCCACTGGTCGTTCCGCGGTGCATGTTTGCGGCCCGGCTTGAACGGGTCACAGCCGCGCTCTTCGAGCCACTTGTCCACGTCGTAGTAGTAGAACTGCTTGCTCCAGAGCATCCCCGCGAGGGCTTGCCGCATGACGTTGGCCTGGTCCGCGGTGAGCGACTTCGGGGTGATCGTCGCAAAAAACTCGTCGGCTTCGCGCCGGCGGGCCTGCATGACTTCGTCGAACGAGTTGCCGAACGGGCTGGCGCCGGCGCCGTTGGTGCGGGCCAGTTCGGCGGGCGCGACGTTCGACAACCGCAGTCGAATCACGCGAGACTCGCCGGGATTCACGGTGAGTTGGTAGTGCGGGGCCGCCTTCGTTCCCGTCCCGTCCGGGTTGACCGCACCCTTCTGACCGTGGACGACGTAGTTATTGATGCCGTCCTTGACGAAGGGGCTACGATTGGGCGCGTCGAATATGCGCTGCGTGTTCGTCTCGTTTTCGGTGAATAGCAGTGCCACGTCCCCTTCGCAGTAGAGGTGGAATTCCCCCAGTTTGGCGTCACGGGCTCGAACGACGCTCTGCCCGGCTTTTCCAAGGACGTGCTGCAAGCTCGGCTTGTCGACGCCGGCGTGCCAGGACCACTGATTCCGAAACCACAGCGTCGGCAAGACGTGCAGCGACGCCGGCTCCGGGCCGCGATTGTACACGCTGATTTGAATCAGCAGGTCTTCTGGAGACGCCTTCGCGTATTCGACAAACACCTCGAAGTAACGGTCCTGGTCAAAAACGCCGGTGTCGAGCAGTTCGTATTCGAACTCCTGCCGGCTGCGACGCCGGCTGGTCTCGACGAGATCGCCATAGGGGTACGCCTCCTGGGGGTACTTGTAGAGGTACTTCATGTACGAGTGCGTCGGCGTGCTGTCGAGGTAGAAGTAATACTCCTTGACGTCCTCGCCGTGGTTGCTTTCGCTGTTGGTCAGTCCGAACAGGCGCTCCTTCAGGATGGGATCTTTGCCGTTCCAGAACGCCAACGCAAAACATAGTCGCTGCTTGTCGTCGGAGACCCCGGCGAGTCCGTCTTCGCCCCAGCGATAGGCGCGCGACCGCGCCTGGTCATGGGTGAAATAATCCCAAGCGTCACCGGTTTCGCTGTAGTCTTCCCGGACCGTGCCCCACTGCCGTTCGCTGAGATACGGCCCCCACTTCCTCCACGGAACGTTCTGCCCGCGCGCCTCCTCCAGACGGTCATGTTCGGCTGTCATGGAGCAACCTACTTTCCCGACCGCCAGCA
>DATJGQ010000114.1:0-4832 GCA_035494815.1 Gemmataceae bacterium | reverse complement strand
ACGCTCGCCAAGAAGCTCTCAACGTCGGGCTTACGGCCGACGTCGGCCAGGAAAGGAACTGGGTGACAGTCATGCGCGCCGCCGTCGCGAGTCTGCTGTTCGTCACCGCCGGAATCGCCGCCGACGACCCGCCGGGCGACTGGATCGACCCCGCAACCGGCCATCGTGTCATTCGCCTCTCCACCGAGCCCGGCAGTTCCAGCCTCTATTTCCATCAGAACACGTACACGCCCGAAGGCGACAAGCTCGTCTTCGACACGCGGGCCGGCATCGCCGCGGTCGACCTGACGACGCTCGGCAACCAGCCGCCGAATCCCGAACTCATCGTCCCGGGCGGCCGGGCACTCGCCACGGCTCGGCGGACGCGCGACATCTACTTCCTCCGCGACGGGGCGCTGCAGGCCGCACACGTGGACACGAAAACCGTCCGAGAAGTCGTCAGGATCATCGGCCGTGGCAACCTCGCCGTCAACGCCGACGAGACCGTCGTCGTCCGCGCCGTCTCCGCGGCCGACCCGAGTGGCAGCACGCCCCGCCCGGAGCCCCGGAAGCTCCTGCCGCAGCGCGAACGGATGTTCGGCGAGAAGCTGAAGCTCAACCTCCCGCTGTCGCCGCAGGAGGAGGCGTCCGCCCGCAAGGAGGAGGGCCTCTCGCGGCGGGTGGCCAACCCGACCTCGATGGCGTTCGTCTTCACCAACATCAAGACCGGCGAATCGCGGACGGTCGGCTACCAGTACGCCTGGCTCAACCACCTGCAATTCTCGCCGACCGACCCGACCCTGCTCCTTTATTGCCACGAGGGCACGTGGCACGAGGTGGATCGCGTCTGGGCGATCCGCACCGACGGGACGCAACAGCGCCTCATGCACAAGCGGACGATCGACATGGAGATCGCCGGCCATGAGTTCTGGGGCAACGACGGCAAAACCATCTGGTATGACTTGCAGACGCCGCGGAGCCGGGAGTTCTGGTTGGCCGGCGTGAACGTCGAGACGGGGGAGCGGGTGCGGTACAAGATCGGCCGCGACCAGTGGTCGGTGCATTACAACGTCTCGCGCGACGGCAAGCTGTTCGCCGGCGACGGCGGCGATCCGGGGCAGGTGGCGTTCGCGAAGGACGGGCAGTGGATTTACACGTTTCGCCCGCGGCCCACCGGCGAGTTGGAGTGGGAGCGGCTCGTTGACATGTCGAAGCACAACTACCGGCTGGAACCGAACGTCACGATCACGCCGGACGGCAAGTGGGTGGTGTTTCGGTCAAACATGCACGGCCCGACGCACGTGTACGCCGCGGAGGTGGCGAAGGCGAAGTGAATGGGCGAACGTCACGGCACTTTCTTGGCGAGCGTCGAGGCATAAGCCCGAGGTGGAAGCCCGCATTCGGCTGGGAGCTTTGACGTCGGGCTTATGCCTCGACGTCCGAGCAGGAGCCGGTCACGAAGCGATGCATCGGTGTGACCTTCTTACCGGCTGGTCAGTGCGGCGTCGTACGGCTTGGGGTTATCATCGGGGTCGTAGTCCAACACGAACTGCGACTCGCGATGATAGCGGGCTGGCAGGGTTTCCGACGGTTCTTCCAGCCAGGCGCCGGGAATGTCCGGGTTCGGGGTGCGCCGCCCCAAGAGTTCGATCAGCGTGAACGCGCTCTGGCAACGGCGCATGGAACGAAACTCCGGAGAGAAGGCCTATCCGCGGGCCAGATCGGCCGGCGGGGAGCGTCGAACAACAACGTACAACGAGTCTACCGAATGTGCCCGGCCGCCGGAATCGAAAACGTTTAGAGCCCCGCGAGCGGCGCGTCCGCATCGCCGAAGCGGTCCTGCTTGACACCCATCCGGTCCATGATCGACAGGAACAGGCTGCACAGCTTGCGGTCGGCGTCG
Organism: Gemmataceae bacterium; assembly: GCA_035494815.1. Classification (GTDB taxonomy): domain Bacteria; phylum Planctomycetota; class Planctomycetia; order Gemmatales; family Gemmataceae; genus DATJGQ01. The sequence goes on along the minus strand of DATJGQ010000114.1, from coordinate 2,950 downwards.
CCCTTGCCCATGAAATCGAGGACACGGCCCGTCGGGATCGTCCCGCCGAGTCCGCCGGCCATGATCAGCGGCAGCCGGTTCGAGTCGTGCTTGCTGCCCGACCACATGTTCGACAGGAAGAGCAGACAGCAATTGTCGAGGACGGTGCCGTCGCCCTCCGGCATGGCGTCGAGTTTGCCCGCAAGGTATGCCAGCTGGCCGCAGTAGTAGCGCGAGATCTTTTCGTACGACTCCGAGCGGTCGTCGTGCGAGGCCGGGTGATGAGCGGTCCGCACGCCGAGGAACGGGTAGAAGAGGCCGGAGATGTCCCGGCAGAGGAGCAGGGTGGCCACCCGGGTCTTGTCGGTCTGGAAACCGAGGGCGACGATGTCGCACATGAGCCGCATGTGTTCGCGGATGTCCTGCGGCAGGCCGTTCTCCGGCCGCGGCATCATCTGCACGGCGTGGCCCTGCTTGGACCGGTCGTCGGCGGCATCCTTGGCGGCCCGCGTCGGCGTCACGCGTTTCTCGACCTCGCGGACGCTGCTGAGGTACTCGTCCAGTTTCGCGCGGTCGCCGGCGCTGACCCGCCGGCTGAGGTTCGCGGCCTCTTCCTGCACGCGGTCGAGGATGCTCTGGTTCCGCTTGTTGCCGCGATTCTCGAAGAGGCTGTCGAAGGCGAGCGACGGGTAAACTTCCATCGGCACCGGCGAGGTCGCGTTCTGCCAGGAGATGTGCGAGCTATAGGCCATCGAGAAGTTCGTCTCGTGGTAGCCGGTGATCGGCTGCTCGCAGCCGAGAACCATGCTCGGCTGGACCGTCTCCTGCCCGATGTGCTGGGCGAGCACCTGGTCGACGCTGACACCCCCCTTGAGTTCCGCGCCTTTCTGCAGCGCCGCGCCGGAGAGAATGTTGCCGGTCTGCCCCGGATGGATGCCGACGCCGGTGGCGTTCTTGTTGAACAGGCCGGTGACGAAGTTCATCTTCGTCCTAAGCGGCGCCATCGGCTCGAGACTCTTGCCGAGTTCCATGTCGGCGCCGGCGCCCCGGGCCCACCAGTGGTCGGAGTTGATGCCGCAGGCCATGAACAGCGCGGCGAACCGCTTCGGCGCCGCAGCGGGTGCGTCGCCGAGCATCGTCGCCGCACCCCAAACGGGCACCGATTCGAGCCACGGCAGGGCCATGGTCACGCCCGCACCGCGGAGGAACGTTCGCCGGGAGACGTGGCCGTGTTCGCCTGCGCTCATGGTACGTCCTTCGCGGGCCCGTCACCCCGCACGTTCAAGAACTGCGGGCTGGTGACGATCGCCTCCACCAGTGTGTTCAATCGGTAACCGCTGGCCGCGAGCTTCGACTTCATCTCGTCAATCGTCGGATCGTCCGACGGAAGCAGGCTCCGTCCCAGCGCATAACTTAACAGTTTTTGGCACAGATTATCCACGAAATCCTGCTGCCGGTGCCCGCGAATATACGCCCGAAGACCGTCCAGACCGGTGCCCTCACCGCCGCCGGGAAAGACTGCGTTCGTCTCGACCGGCCGGCCGCCGAGGTCCTTGGCCCGCAGTTCGCCGACCGGGCCGTAGCCCTCGAACACGAGGCCGAACGCGTCAAACCGCTCGTGGCACTTGGCGCAACTCGGCTCGGCACGATGCCGGGCGAGCAGCTCGCGGAGCGGTAAGTCGGCCTTCGCCTCGTCGTTCGGCAGTTCCGGCACCTGCGCGGGCGGCGCCGGAATCGTTTCGCCGAGCAGCCGGCGCACGACCCAGTAGCCGCGCTTGACCGGGCTGGTCCGCAGGCCCGGCGCGTTCTTGGTCATGAAGACCGACATCGGTAACAGACCGCCGCGGCCGAATTTGTCGGCGTCGTCGACGCACCGCCACTCGTCCGAACGGCCCTTCAGCTCCGGCATGCCGTAGTGCCGGGCGAGGACCGGGTTCACGAATGTGTGATGGCCGTAGAGACAGTCAAGCACCGACCGATCGCTGCGAAGCAGGTCGACAAAGAAGTGGACCGGTTCTTCGAACATCGCCGACCGCAACTCGTCGGTGAACCCGGGGAACCGCTCGCGGTCGACGGCGTTGTGTTCCTCGAACCGGCGGAAGTCGAGCCAGTTGCCGGCGAACTCCGTCGCGAGCCCACGGACCCGGTCGTCGCGCAACATCCGCCGCGATTGCGCGAGAAGCACTTCCGGCCGGTGCAAATCGCCGGCCGCCGCGTGTCGCATCAACTCCGCGTCCGGCATGCTCGACCAGAGGAAATAGCTCAGCCGGCTCGCCAGCGCGACGTCGGACAGCGGCCGGACGCCGGGGCCGGACGGCGACAGGTCGAGCCGGTAGCAGAAGTGCGGCGACATCAGCACGCCGACGACGGTTTCGCGAACGGCCTCTTCATGTGTCAGGCCGTCTGCCTCCCGAAGCGAGCGGTAGAACGAGACGAGTTCGTCGCGCTCCTTCTTCGAGAGCGGCCGGCGATACGCCTGCTCCGCGAACGTCTGGAGCGCCGATAGGTGACTCGGCTCCGCGGCCAGCCGCGCCTCCTCGACCCAGCGGATATTCGCCTCGCTGTTCTTGAAATGGTCAATCACCGCCCGGACGTGCCGATCGCTCGGGTTGTTGCGCCGGACTTTTTCCAGGTAGACTTCGGCTAACCGTTGGATCTTCGCCGGCGAAGTGCAGTCCTTGTCCTCCGAGCGGGCGAAATCAAATTCCGGGCCACGGGCAAAATGCGATTCCGCCCGCTCGTACCAGATGAAGCTCGTGTACGTGCGCGTGGGGATGTCCGCAATAAAGTCGAACTCGCGCCACAGGCGGTCGAGTTCGCGCTGCCCGTCGGCGTCGAGGATCAGTCGGTACAGCGGGCCGTCGTCGCGGAAGTAGCCGGTCATGCTGTGGAAGCCGGCGCTCAGCAGGCGCCCCGAGTTCTGCTTCTCCTTCTCCGGGTCGAGATAGACCCGCGCCCGCTCGGTCACGAC
>DATJGQ010000113.1:0-5457 GCA_035494815.1 Gemmataceae bacterium | reverse complement strand
TAGAGTACCTGGAGCAGGACAGCCTCATCCGGCTGGTCAACCGTCAGATTTCGATCCTGGACCCGCTCAACCTGCCCCCGCCGGCCCCCCTGTCGACGAACACGGCCGGCACGCTGCCGATCAAGATCTTTACCTGCCCGTCCACGCCGGACGGCGAGCAGAATGCTACCTATGACCTGATCATGGCCGGTTACCCCGGCTTCCCTGCGAGCGGCCACAAGTATTCGCGGACGGACTACTGGAGCTACCGGGGCGTGGAGTCGGGCACCCTGACCCGCTGCGGCGGCAGCCCGCTCATCACGCCGACCGCCGACATCCAGGACTCGGGCGCCCTCTCGCCCAAGGGGACACAACCGGGCCGAGGCAACCCGATCGAGAAGATTGCCGACGGCACGAGCAATACGCTGCTGGTCACCGAAATCGCCGGACGCGGGCTGGCGGTTTACGTCCAGGGAAATCAGGTGGGGACGATCGGCTCGACGCTCCTCAACCCCCTGCCGATTCCGTCCTTGAGTGCCGGTAGCAACATCCCCAATAACAACGCCGCCTACGTCCGTGGGGCCTGGGCCGACCAGAACGGCACGCCGCTCCTCGTCGGCTACAACGTGATGAGCAACGGCACCCAGGTTGACCTGACGGGTTGCAACATGATCAACGTGACCAACAACAACAGTCCGTACTCGTTCCACTCGGGCGGCGTCAATGCCCTCCGCTGCGACGGGTCGGTAAGTTTCCTGCGGCAAGGCGTTTCGCCGCAAATCCTCATCGCCTTCATTACCCGCGCGGGCGGGGAGGCGCTGACACCCGATTGACCGCTCGCGGCGACGGACACAACCTGCGGCGACTCGGTAACCCCGGCAAACGATTTAACGTCTATAGGGATTGATAAAGTTACAGGAATTCAGCGCGGGGTGCCGATAAGACCAAGCGTCCGGCACCCGCCGCGCGACCGTGGAGACGGCCGGGATAAACCCGGCGGCTCGCTGTTTTAGCCCGAGGCGACCCATGCACGCGAGGACAGGGACGTTTCGCTGGCAGTGGCTGCTCCTGGTGGGGCTATGTGCGCCCGGCAGCGGCTGCGTCGCCAAGTGCATGACCAGCAATCCGCCCATCCCGGACGCGTCGGTCCCGCGCGAACTCAGCAAAATCGTCCTGCCGCCGTACGTCATCGAGCCGCCCGACGTGCTGCTCGTGCAAGTGATGCTGCCGCCGACGGGTACGGCGGTCTAGTTCTACCGGAACGAAACGCTGAGGCGGGATCCGGCAACCGACAAGCCGGCACTACCAGATCAGAGACTCAGTCCGATTTCCCGGCCGTTCGTGCCCCAGCCGATCGACGGCCAGCACCTGGTCGGACCGGACGGGACGATCAAGCTCGGCATTTACGGTTCGGTCAACGTCGCCGGCCTGACCCGCGAGCAGGCGGAAGATCGCATCCGGGAGTTCATCACCCAGGTCACCGGCGAGAAACCGGAATACTTCCAGGTCGTCGTGGACGTGGTCGCCTTCAACAGCAAGGCGTATTACGTGATCGCCGACGGAGCCGGCTACGGCGAGCAGGTGTACTCGTTCCCGTGCACCGGCAGCGAGACGGTTCTCGACGCGGTCGCGCGGATCAACGGCCTGCCGCAGGTCGCCTCGAAGCGACACATCTGGGTCGCCCGCCGTAGCCCGCACGGCGGCCCGGAGCAGATCCTGCCGGTGGACTGGGTGAACCTGACCCAGGGCGGCGTGGCCGCGACGAATTATCAGGTGCTGCCCGGCGACCGCGTGTACGTGATGTCGCAGGCGATCATCCGGGCGGACACGACCCTGGCGAAGTTCCTGCAGCCGATCGAGCGGATCTTCGGCATCACGCTGCTCGGCGCGTCGACGGTCAACCAGATCAACGGCCGAAACGTCGGCGGCAACAATAGCGGCTTCTGATCGTCGGGTATAATTACCGCGGGCGGACCACGCGAGAGACCGTTCAGTCGAGACACCGATGACGCGACGCACACTACCGATTCTGACGTTTTGCGGCACGCTCGCGGTTGCGGGCCCGGCGGCGGCCCAGTACCCGTTCCCGTACACTCCGGCAGGCGGACAGTATGGTAACCAGCAAGCGAACGCGTATCAGCCCCGGGTCGCGCCGCCGGTGAGTCCGTACCTGAATCTAAACAATCGCGGCAACCCCGGCGTGAACTACTACAACTTCGTCCGGCCGCAGCTGCAGGCGCAGGGTCCGTTGGCGACGGCGCCGCCGACGATCGCGTCGTCCTACGCGCCGGAAGACGTGTTCCTGGACCCGCAGGACCCGTTGTCCCGCTGGCCGCGGCCGACCGGCCACGCGGCCGGGTTCATGAGTTATCAGATGTATTACAACTCGTTCGGAACGATGGGCGTGCCGGCACAGCGGGCGGGAGCCGCCCAACGGCCGCCGATGGCCCCCACCCGGCGGTGAGCGGACGAACGGTTCGTCCGCACGAGGACCGACGCGACTGACCCGTGGAAACGAGCGCTCGCATGGACGCGACCCGTGCCACACTCCTGGCCATCCTCGCCGCCGTCGGCCTCGCCGCGCCGGCGGTCGGTCAGTGGGCCGGGAGCGATCCGCCGGCGCCCCCGCTGCCGCCGCCGTACGACGTCCCCGCCCAGCCGCGGCCCACTTACCAACCCGTCAACGTCCTGCCGCCCCGGCCGATGCAGATGCCGACGCTGCCGCTGCTGCCGAATCGAACCGGCGGTCTGATCCGATCGACTCAATACGTCTCTCCGACCGTCGAAGCGACGGGCCAGCCGATTTCCGTGGACGCGGGCGGGTCGGGACAGACGGCGTGGCTCGCCGCGCCGGTCGGGGCGGAAGCGGGAACGTCCGCGCCGGCGTCAAATACCGACTGGAACTCGCCGGCCACGTACGCGCCGAACGGCCGCCCGAGCGGCGGCAGCGGGACGACCTGGCGGTGGCACGGCTACGGCGCCGCTAGCCCCGGACCGGTGACGGCTCGGCGAACGGCCAACGCCACCGCGAACTATGCCCCGGCGTACATCCCGCCCGAAGCGCCGCCGCAGCCCGCGACGCCGCTGCCAATGCCGACGCCGCAACAGACGCACATGACGCCGCTGCCGATGCCGTCGACGCTGCCGCCCACTGAGATCGGTTCGCCGACGGCCGCGCCGTATTCGCCCGGGTCGCCGATGCCGCCGATGGCCCCGCCCGTCGCACCGAGTGCCCCGCCGCCCAATGCGTCCGCGGCCCTTGAGCCGACCTGGCGCGCCGCGGGCACCCAGTTCGCCGCGAACACTCCGGTCGCGAATTCGCCGGAGCCGTGGGTCGCGGCCAGTACGCGTCAGGACGCCGTCATGCGGGCACTCTATGCGAGCAACGGCTGGCCGTATCCGGTCACCGCTCGCGCCGTCTCGGAAGCCCCCACCGCGCCGCGACAGGCGGTGCAGCAAGCATCGGCCACATTCGCGGCGCCCGCCTCGAACGTCGCGATGGGAGCGCCGTCGGCCCGACCGCCGGCGACGCAAACCCGTTTCCTCGATCCGCCGCCGACTCGCACGGCGACCGCCGCGACACGGCCGCCCGCGGATACCCCGTACACCCGTCTCCGCGCTCGGGTCGAACAGGCTTGCGCCGGCAAAGGCCGCGAGCTCGAACTCTACTCGCGCGGGCCGGGCAGCCTGCTGGTCCGCGTCAAAGTCGCCAAGGCGGCCGACGCCGAACTCGTCGCGAATCGCATCTCCCAACTCCCCGAGCTCGCCCCGTATCGCGTGAGCTTCGAAATGCGCGTCGGGCAATAGCCGGTCGCGACCTCGCGCGCGACAATGCCCGCATGAAGCTCATCCTCGCCATCATCCAGCCGGCCAAGCTCGAAGCGGTGAAAGAGGCCCTCAGCAAGGTCGAGGTCTTCCGCCTCACGATCGTGGACGTGCAAGGCTTCGGCCGGCAAAAAGGCCACGCGGAGGTTTACCGCGGGCACGAATTGACCGTAAATCTGCTGCGCAAGGTGCAGTTGCAGATCGCCGTGAACGAAGACTTTGTCGAGCCGACCGTCAACGCGATCATGGAGGCTGGCCGTACCGGCCCCGAGGGCCGCATCGGCGACGGCAAGATCTTTATCCTACCGTTGACGGACTGTTTGCGCATCCGCACCGGCGAGCGCGGGCCCGAGGCGATTTAACATGAGACCCATAAGTCCCACGGGTCCCATAAGTCCCACGGGAAAGCCTACTCACCCACCATGAATGCCATCCTGCTCTCCGACGACTTGATCTTCACCAGCCGCGTCATCGGCACCGGCCGCGATCTCGGGCTACCGATTCGCACGGCCCGAACGCCGGACGCCGTTTTGAAGCTCGCCGAACAACAGCCGCCGACGTGCGTCATCGTCGATCTGTCCAACCCGGGTCTTCGGATCGCCGAACTGGTCGCTGCCCTTGGCGGTGCGTCGAGCCGCCCGCGCGTGGTCGCGTACGGCTCGCACGTCGATACCGCGACGTTGCGGGCGGCGCGTGAGGCCGGCTGCGACGTCGTCCTGCCGCGGAGCAAGTTCGTCGAGGAGTTGCCGACCGCGTTACCGACGTGGCTCGCCCCGCGCACCGGCGGAGATGAGTCGTGAAGGTCGCGGTCACGGCCGACCTGAATTCGCATTCTGCGGCCATACCCATCGGGCACGCCAGTCCACCTTCCTCGGGATTCGCGGCTTCAATGTCGGCGGCGATTATCCATTCAAGCGCCTGCTGATGCTCGACTGGCCCGCCGGCACCGTTGTGGAAAAGGACTTCGACGCGCGTGTAGAAACGAATTCGCCGCGGTGACGAATACTCGTCATCGCGGCGATTCGCGGATCGACGCTCGTTTATCGACCCCAAGACCAGGTGCGGCGGTAAGGACTGTACCAACTCGTGTGGTCCGTCACGTATGGCGCCGAGTCCGTCCCGCGGTAGAACGGGCTGTACGTCGCAATATCGCCCGGCCCGTAGCTGCGCGGCACGCGGCCCCGCGGCACAAACGTCATCGAGTCATACGGCGAACCGTAATACGTCGTAGCATTTCGACCCGGAAAGAAGTAAGTCGTCCCGTAGGCGTTCGAATACGGCGTGTAGTACTGATAAACTTGGCCCGTGTTCGGGTCGTAGACCTGGGCCGACGCGGTCGACGGAAGAGCCACGCTCAGCCCGATCGCCGCCAATGCCACAAGGATGAGTTTTCGCATCTCGGATTCCTTTTCGTTTGGGAATTTCAGTAGCTGGCCTCTGCGAGGCCGGCCGGCCTCGCAGAGGCCAGCTACAGAAGACTGCCTTTAGTACCGCCGATACCAGCGCCAGGTTCGGTACTGGTTCGTGTACGGGTTGTACCAGTCCCAGGTGTAGTACTGCGTCGGGGCAGTGTACCCGGAGACATACGGGTTATACCCGTACGGGTTCGAGTAGTAGCCCGAGGTGTACGGGTAATAGCCGGTCGTGTACGGG
>DATJGQ010000112.1:0-2033 GCA_035494815.1 Gemmataceae bacterium | reverse complement strand
TTCCACGTGCCCTCGCGCGAGCGATCGGGCCCCCACTGCTGCCGGTACGCCGCGTCGTAGTGATAGATCGTCCCGAGCCGGCCGTCCGCGATCAACTGGTGGGCGAACGTGATCGCCGGCACGCGGCGGTAGTTGTACCAGACCATCGTGCGGACGTTCCTGGCCGCCGCAGCCATTGCCTCCGCGTCGGCGACTGTCAATGCGAGCGGCTTCTCGCACAGGACGATCTTGCCGGCCTGCGCCGCGGCGATCGCCGCCTCGGCGTGGAGGTGATTCGGCAGCGCGATGTCGATCGCGTCGATGTCCTTGCGATCGATCGCCGCGCGCCAGTCCGTCGCGGTCTCTTCCCATTCCCATTGGGCCGCGGTGCTGTGCAGCAGCGGCGACTCGAGGCCGCAGATGAGCTTGCGGCGAACCTTGTAGGGCAGGTCGAAGAAGTGGCCGGCCTGCGTGTGCGCGTTCGAATGGGCTTTGCCCATGAAGCCGTCACCGAGCAGGGCGACACGAAGTTCTGGTTTCATTGATCTCGACAGACGAAAAAACGCGGGCCGTGCAAGAGGTTCGTTCCTGCACGGCCCGCCATGGTCAACGGCAGAACGCGACTAGAGCACCTTGGTTTCGCGTTTGGCGGCGTCCCACCCGAGGATCTTGTTCGTCTTCAGGGCCTCGAGGGCGATGAGGCACGGCAACGCCGAGTTGTAGCCGATCTCCATGGTCGCCGCCGGCTTCTGGCGGGACTTCACCGAGTCCAGGAAGTTGCGGGTGTGCACGTCGAGCGGGTAATCCTCCTCAACGCCGCCCTTGGGATTGACGACGACCTTCGGCTCGAGCGGCACCGTTGGCGCCGCCGCGGCGCCACCGGCACGACCGCCGCCCTGCCGTCCGCCGCGACCGCCGCCAGGTCCGCCGGCGCCGGGTGCGCCGCCCTGCCCTGGGGCCCCTGGCGCGATCTGCGTGCCGCCTGCGCCGAGCGTCACGCCGCCCGCCGTCGGCGGCGGTGGAGCGCCCTGCTTGCGAATCACGTGCGGAACGACGCCGCGCACGACGTACCCCTGCCGGTTCACCTGCAGTGACCCGCGGGTCCCGATGAAGTACACGCCCCAGTTCTCGATGGGGTTTTCCTTCGCCGGGTCCATGTACACCTCGGCGTTGGCAAAGCTCAGCAGGAAGTTGTCATAGAGCCACGAGATCGCGAACGTGTCCGGCACCATCTCCGGATCGGCGTCCGGCACGGCGAAGAAGGCGCCGTTCGCCATGGTCTTGATCGGCTGCTTGTGGTCGGCGTTCATGAACCACAACGCGACGTCCACGTGGTGGGCGCCCCAGTCCCCGATGAGCCCGCTGCCGTACTCGTACCAGGCGCGGAAGCCGAGGCGGCTCGGCTTGAATCCGCGTTCCGGAGCACCGAGCGGCATGCCCAACAGCTGCCACATCTTCCAGTCGAGGCCCGCCGGCACGGGCGCTTCGGCTTCCTTCGGTCGGGCATAGGTGCCGGGCTGCGTGATGGTCACGTGCGAGATGGTGCCGAGCTGGCCGCTGTCGACGATCTTCTTCGCATCCTGGAAGTAGTCCCAGCTGCGCTGCTGCGTGCCGACCTGGACGATCTGCTTGCCCTTGTTGAAGGCGTCGAGCATGCCGTTGATACGCGGGATGGAGTTCGATGCCGGCTTCTCGACATAGACATCCTTCCCGGCGGACACCGCGTCGATCATGATGCGCGCATGCGAGAAGTCCGGCGTGCCGATGAGCACCGCGTCGACGTCCTTCCGATCGAGAATCTTGCGGTAGTCGACGACGTTCTCGAGCTTGTACGTCTGGCGCGAGGCGTTCATGAAGCCCGCCAGTCGCTGCTGGTTCACTTCGCACGCACCGACCCACTGCACGTCGCTGTGGCGTGCAAGAGAGTCGAACACGCGGCCGGCGCGATTGCCGCAGCCAATGACCGCCATGCGAACACGATTGTTCGCGCCCTGCCAACCAAACAACGGCTTGGTCGCCGCGACCGCCGCCGCGGTTGCGCCGGCTTTGATGAA
>DATJGQ010000111.1:0-6381 GCA_035494815.1 Gemmataceae bacterium | reverse complement strand
CGCCCGGCGCAAGCACTGTGCCCGGCACGGCCAGCATGGCGAGTTCGAAGGGCGGCACGTCGCGTTCGCCGAACCGCACGATCGCCATCGGCCGGCCACGAACCCGCGCCTCGGTCAGCGGGTCGAAGCCGCGCATCACGTCGAATTCGACCGGCTGCTCCGGCGTTGAGTTCAGCGCCGGCGCCTGGTACGGGTCCTCGAGATAGATCACCTTTGTAATGAGCGCTCCCGCGGCGATTTGCTGCAGGTCATCGACCGAGATCCTCAGCGTCGCCGGGAAGTCTTCCGCCCGCAGCCCCGGCGGAACGTGCAGCGTGCTCAAGACGTCGATCGACGGACTGACGACGCGCCCCGGCTGCTCAGGCAAGTTGGAAAGCTGCAACCGATAGCGGTACCCCGGCCGAAAGCCGATCACCGTCGGCGTCGGGAAGACGCGCGCCTCGGGCGTCGCCGGTCGCACTGTCACTTGCGCCCCCGCCGGGCCGACGACCCGGACGAACAGCAGGGGCGCGGCCGGCGGCGGTTCGAGAAACGGATCGCCGCCGCTCGCCAAGGGTAACAGCGCGGTGAGAATCCAGGCGTTCATGGGGGAACCTGTCTGCGAGAACTCGAACCGCCTTCGAGATCTGACTGGATATTCGATTACCAGCCCGAAGCGCCAGCGAGGGACCCGACTCGCATCCCTCGCTCGCGCTTCGGGCTGGTCGCGGAGCTTACTTCATCCGGCCCACGACTCCGTCAACCGACAGCGAACCCTGAGGGATCGGCGGCGGCGGTGGCGGCATCGTCCAGGTCGGCGCGTCCGCCGGCGAACTCACCGAGGCGCGACCGGCCATCGGGCTGTTCATCACAGGGCCGTTCATCTTGCTGATCGGCAACGGCGGCGGCGGCAGTGTCCCCGGCGCGGCCGGCGGGACAGGACCCGACGGGATCGGCGACAGCGGCCGCGGGCCCGGGATCGCGCCCGGCGGAACCGGCGCTCCCGGCGGCAACATGCCCGGGGTCGGACCGCCCGGCGGCATCATCCCCGGAACGACCCCGCCCGGCGGGACCTGCAGCGGCATGCCGACCATCCCACCCAACGGCGGGGCGTTCAGGGCCGGCGTGTTCGGCGCCTCCAGGTCGATGTTGCCCAGGCGGATCACGCACAGGATCGTGCCGCGACGGGTCGCTTCCATGATCGGGTCCACGCCCGGCTCCAGCCGCGTCGAGACGACCTCGTCCGGCCCGGCGACGGCCAATTCCTGGAACTCCGGATTCGGCAGGTAGACGACCTTCACGACCAGGTTGCCGGCCGTGACCTGCTCGAAGTCCTCTTCCGTGAAACCGACCGGCACCGCACTGTGGGCGATGAAGGTCGCCGTGCGGGCGTTGGCCGGGAAGACCTCGAGCGTCGGGTAAAGTTCGAGCGCCCGGTTCGGGATGTTCGTGAGTTTCAGGCGATAGATGCCGCCCTGGACGAAGTTGTACCGGCCGGGCACCTCGACTTGCGTCGGGGTGAAGCCGTTCTTCGACTCGGGCGAGGGGGCGAACCAGGCGATCTGCATGCCGGCCGGGCCGGTGAAGCGGATCGACGTGCGGCCGGCGCCGAGGGCGCCGCCGGTCGTCATCGGAATGCCGGGGAGGGCGCCGACGGCCGCGACGGCACCGGGCACCGGGGCGTTCATGCCGCCGCCGGCGAACCTGTGCCCGCCGAGGAGCCGCGACTCGTCGCCGTGATTATGGCCGTGCTTCTTGGCCATGCAGTCGGCGCAGTTGCAGTCCTTGCCGTGCATGCCGGCCTGCTGGACGCCGGAGTCCGTCGTCGCCATGGCGCCGGCCTGGACGACGCCGCTCGCCGGCTTCGCCGGGCCGGCGTACTGCGGGACCGGCTGGCCCATCGGGCCCTGGGCGTTGGGCACTTCCTGCGCCCGCCGGACCTGGCCGAACGGCTGCGGTCCCGGGTTCATCTTGTCGCTGGTCACGCAGCCGCCCAGGACGGTCAGCAGCGCGAACGCTCCGGCGTAACGCTTCATGGTTTCCCCTCGTTTCGGCGCGCGGCCCCCGGTTCGTCGGCGGCCCGAGCGGCAGCGCGGGCCGGGCGCGAATCGCCGCAATATCTTTCGACCGCCGAAGGGACGGAACTTGCGTCAAATCCCGAACCGCCCCTTCCCACGGCGCGACCGGATTACCCCGCTTATCCGACCCGAATTCCCTTGACGATGGCTTTGACCCAAGTGAGTCTGGGACCTAGACAATGCCCGACCGGCACTGCAAAGTCCACGGGCGACCGGGGTTGAGACATCCCCCATGATCGCGTTGGATCGAGTCAGCAAGTCCTACGACGGCGATGGGCGTTTCGCCGTACACCAGGTCAACCTCTACGTCCCGCAGGGGCAGATGCTCGTGCTCCTGGGCGGCTCCGGGTCCGGCAAGACCACGACACTGAAGATGATCAACCGCCTGATCGAACCGACCTCGGGCACGATCACGATCGACGGCCGCAACGTCCGCGACCTCGATCCCGTACAACTCCGGCGCGGCATCGGCTACGTCTTTCAGGGGATCGGCCTATTCCCACACTTAACCGTCGCGGGCAACATCGGCGTGGTGCCGCAGCTGCTCGGCTGGCCGTCCGGGCGGATCGAGAAGCGGATCGACGAACTTTTGGAGATGGTGCATCTGCCGCCGGCGGAGTACCGCGGCCGGCCGCCGCGCGATCTGTCCGGCGGGCAGCAGCAGCGGGTCGGTTTCGCACGGGCACTCGCGGCCGGCTCGAAAGTCATGCTGCTCGACGAACCGTTCGGCGCCCTGGACCCCGTGACGCGCGACGAGCTTCGGACGGAGTTCCTTGAACTGCGCCGCCGGCTCGGACTGACCGCGGTCATGGTGACACACGACATGACCGAGGCACTCCTGTCCGCCGATCTCCTCGCCGTCATGAACGCCGGCCGGCTGGCGCAGGTCGGCACGCCGCACGACCTCCTGACGCGCCCGGCCGACGCGTTCGTCGCCACGCTCATGAGCAGTCCCCGCCGCCAGGCCGACCGTTTGGAGGCGCTGGTCGCCGGCACCGCCAACGGAGACGCCCCGTGAGTGAACAACTCGGCGAACTCTTCGACGAGCTGCCGACCAACCTCGGCGGGCACATGCTGCTCGCGCTGGCCGCGCTGCTCGTCGGGCTGATCATCAGCGTGCCGCTCGGTGTTTTCGTCAGCCGCCGGCCGAAGCTTGGCGAGTGGGCGCTCGGGTTTGCCGGTGTCGTACAGACGATTCCCAGCATCGCACTTCTCGCGCTGATGGTGCCGCTCTTGGGCGGCATGATCGGGTTCATGCCCGCTTTTCTGGCGATAACGCTTTACAGCATTCTGCCGATCCTGGCGAACACGATCATCGGCATTCGCGGCGTCGATCCGACGCTGATCGAGGCGGCCCGCGGCGTCGGCATGAGCAAACGGCAGATGCTCTTCCGCGTGCAGTTGCCGCTCGCGTCTCCGGTCATCATCAGCGGCATCCGCACGGCGACGGTGCTCGTCGTCGGCACCGCGACACTGGCGACGCCGGTCGGTGAGACGACGCTCGGCAACTACATCTTTCAGGGCCTCAACACGCGCGACAATGTGGCGACGGTCTTCGGCTGCGTCTTCGCCGCGCTGCTCGCGCTGGTGCTCGATCAACTCGTACGGCTATTGGAGCAGGCGGCCCGCCGCCGCAGCCGCGCTCGCGCCGCGGTGGCCGTCGCCGGACTGCTCGTGGTCATCGTCGCCTGCCTGTATGCACCGCTGAGCCGCCTCGTCAAGCCGCCGCCGAACCTCGTCATCGTCGGCAGCGCCGATTACACGGAACAGCACATCCTCACCGAGGTGCTCAAAGGCCGCCTGGAACGCTGCGGCTTCTCCGTGGACCAGCGCCGCGGCATGGGCGAGTCGATCGAGTGGATGTCGTTGTGCAGCGGCAACATCGACTGCTACGTCGATTACTCCGGCAACATCTGGGCGACAGTGATGAAGCGCAAGGACCCGCCGGCTGACCGCAAAACGGCGATGGAGGAGATCGACCGCTATCTCCGCGAGCAACATGGCGTCCTCTGCCTGGGCGGCCTCGGTTTCGAGAATGCCTACGCCCTCGCGATGCCGCGTCGGCGGGCCGAGGAGTTGAAGATCGCCACGATCGACGATCTGAAGAAGTACTCCTCCCAGTGGAAGATTGGCGGCGACCTGCAGTTTTTCGGCCGGCCGGAGTGGTTAAAAGTCCGCGACACCTACGGCCTGCAGTTCCCGCGCGACCGCATCAAGCCGATGGACCCGGACCTGATGTACCCCGCACTGGCGTCCGGCGAGGCGGATGTGATCTGTGCCTACACGAGCGACGGCCGGATCAAGGCGGACGATCTCGTGCTCCTCGCCGACCCGCGGCACGCGTTCCCGCCGTACGACGCGATCCTGATGGTGTCCGCAAACGCTGCGATTCGGCCGGGATTCGTCGAGGCGTTGCGACCGCTGGTGCGTTCGATCGACGTCGAGACGATGCGCGAGGCGAACGGGGCCGTAGCCGTACAGAAACGTCGGCCGCGACAGGTGGGCCGCGAGCTCGCTACCAGGTTAGAATCGCGCATGTGAGTTTTGTCAGAGCCGCGACCGTCAGGGAGCGGGTGCAGGGCCCATGTGAGTTTTGTGAGTTTTTGTCAGAGCCGCGACCGTCAGGGAGCGGGTGCAGGGCCCGCTCCCTCACGGTCGCGGCTCCGACGGACGGAGCGGAAGACAATGCCCGCTGACCCACTCGCTTACTTCATTTCCTGGACTTGCTACGGGCATTGGCTCCACGGCGACGAACGCGGGCGCTCCTTTACGGTCGCGGCTCTGATTGTCACTGCGAGAACCACTTGGCATATAACTCCGGCCGGCGATCTCGCAAGAACAATCGCCGCGCGTGCGAGCCCGCCGTCGCGGATATATCGACATCGGTGATCAAGATCTCATCGGTCCCACGGCCGGCCCGCTCGAGTACCGTCCCGTCCGGCCCGCAGACGAACGACTGACCCGCGAACTCCAGCGGCCCGTCCGTGCCGACGCGATTGCACAGCGCAGCGAAGTAGCCGTTCTGAAACGCCGCCACGCGTACTTCGGCCTCGTAGAGTCCTTCCGGCCATTCGCCGATCGTCCCCGCCTGCGGAATGACGACGAGGTCGGCGCCGTTGACCGCTAATGCCCGCATGTACTCCGGAAAATGCCGGTCGTAACAGATCGCGACGCCGATGCGGCCGGCGCGCGTCTCGTAGACGGGACTGCCGGTGTCTCCCGGCGCGTAGTACTGCTGCTCGTGGAAACCTTCGTAATCCGTGATGTGTACCATGCGCGTTCGGCCGAGAAGTTGGCCATCCGCGTCGAAGACCGGCGAGGTATCGAAACAGCGATCACCGGCCCCCTCGTAGAGATTCGCGACGACAACAATTCCTAAACGCCGGGCCGCGGCGGTCAGGGCCTCGGTCGTCGGCCCGGGAATCGTCTCGGCCAATCGCGTCACGTCGCCGGTCGGCCGGCAGCACGGGTAAAACGGCTCGAATGCCAGCTCGGCGAAACAGGCGAGTTGCGCTCCGCGTGACGCCGCCGATTCGAGTGCCGCCAAACCGCGGGCCAAGTTCTCCGCTCTGTCCGGCGTGGCGCGCTGCTGGATCAGTGCGATGCGCATGGCTCTGGTTAGCGAATTGCTACTTTCCTACGTCCGATGCCTTCGCCGGCGCCTCAGCCTCTTGTTGCGTGATAGCACCGAGAACTTGCATACTGTCCGAGATGGCATACTGGAGTTCGGGAGCAACTCGAAGCTGTTTGTCGACGAAGATCGCCACCCGCTGGCCTTTGTGGTCCCGCGACAACCGTTCCATCTTCTTCTGACCGGATTCGTTGAATGTGACCTTCAACACGACCAGTGTCGGCTCGTCCTGCGCATCAATTTCCGCCTGTGCGTTAGCAATGTCCGAAGCAGTAATCTCTGGCGTTGACTCAACGAACACCTTCATGCCGTTCCGAGAGGTTGACAATTCGCGCGTTCCCGGTTTCGGCTCATTCCATGCGCGGTACAACTCGACGCGGGTGGCCGCGAATGGGAAAGTGCGAACCGCGGATGGGCGTCTAGGGGACGTGCTGCCGGCACAGCCTGGCAACAACGCCAACAGACACACAATGCCAAAGATGCGGATCATGTTGTCCTTCTCGAAACGCGAAGCATGTGGACCGGCTTTGCATCGGACAGCGACTAGTAATGCGGCGGCAGTTTCGCGCTCTTGAGCCACGCGTTGTACCAGATGTCGAGCGTGAATTGCGCCCCCGCCTTGCACCGGGCCATCACGAACGCCCGGCTCGCGTCGGTCGGCGTGTCGAACGCGCCGGCCGCGTCCAGCTCGTA
>DATJGQ010000110.1:0-3112 GCA_035494815.1 Gemmataceae bacterium | reverse complement strand
AGAATCACCCGCGCCGCGTTCGTCCAGGCCGCCAACTCTGCGACGTCGATCTCGGCGGCGGCGGGTGCAAACCCGACTTTCAGCAGCGCCTCCGCCGCCGGGCGGTCGTCCCGGTACTCGCGGAGGTGCTTGTCGACGAGGGCCGTGATGGTGGTCACTTCATCAGGCCGCGGCGGCCGTTGCAGCGCCTGATACCAAGCCCAGGCAATGCGAGCCGACGTCGTGCCGCCGCCCTCGCGGACGATCCGCCCCGCGAAAACCCGCGCCGCTTCCACGTACGTCGGATCGTTCAACAGCACCAGCGCCTGCTGCGGGATGTTCGATCGCGGCCGGTCGGCGGCGCACTCCTCGCGGCTGGGGGCGTCGAAGGCGATCATATTCGGATGCGGGAACGTCCGCTGCCACCACGTGTAGAGCCCGCGGCGGTACTGGCTCGCGCCCTGATCGGCGACGTACTCGCGGACCGGGAAGTTCAAGTTCTCCCAATATCCGGCCGGCTGATACGGGTGAGCGCTGGGCCCGCCGACCCGCGGCGACAGCAGGCCCGCAATCGCGAGCGCGTTGTCCCGCACCAATTCGGCATCCAAGCGAAAGCGGCGCTGACGAAGGAGCAGGCGATCGTCGGCCTGCTTATCGTTCGCGGCCTGGCGGTAGGTCTGGCTGAGGACGATCGTGCGGACGAGATGCTTGGCGTCCCAGTCCGACTCCATGAACTCCACCGCCAGCCAATCCAGCAACTCCTGATGCGCCGGCCACTCGCCCTGCGTGCCGAGGTCGTCGAGCGTCTTGCACAGGCCGGTGCCGAAAAACTGCTTCCACAGCCGGTTCACGAACGCACGCGCGGTGAGCGGGTTGTCGCGCGAGACCAGCCACTGCGCCAGGTCGAGCCGCGAAAGCCGTCGCTCAGTCGGCAGTGGGATGGATTTCAGATAGGTAGGCGGGGCCGGTTGGACGACGTCGCCGCTGTCGTCCATCCAGTTGCCCCGCGGCCGGACTCGGACGGTCCGCGGCGTCGGCATCGCAGCCGACACCATGCAGTGCGGCAGGGCGACCTCGTAGTCGGCGACGGCCTTGCGGGCGGCGGCGATCTGAGACCGAAGTCCCGCCAATTCCGGTGCAATCCGGCGGTAGTAAGTCGCCACCCGGTCGCGCTGGCCGGCGTCCCGATCCGCAGCGTCACGCTTAATGACGTCCAGGATTTCGCGGGGGGGAAGCATGACGCGCGGCGCCCGCACCGGCCGCTCGCTACTGGTCACCGACACGCGGAACCGGCCCAGTGTGTGGTTATCGCCGTGCAGTTGTCGCAGTGTCAGGACCAGCGAGCGGCGGGGTTTATCCCCGTCGGGTTCGCCGCCGACGCTCGGTAGCGGGCCAGTCAGCTCGAAGACGATGGCCTGATCGCTCCCGGTCGCGCCGTCGACCGCCCAGCCGTTGGCTTTGTCGGTCTTTCCATCGACTGTGGCCGCCGCCGGAAAGCCCGATTGCTCGAACGTCGCCGACGCGTGCGCGATTTTCACGGTCTGACCGGACGAGTCCGCGAGGGCAACTTCGCTGACGACAAAGTTGCCGTTGGCCGCTCGCCCGGGGCCCTCCGCCGGCAGCGACGCATGCGCCAGCGCATCGATTCGCAGGCCGGTGATACCGGCGGGCACGGTCATCGTCAGAGTGTAAGTGTCGATGCCGCCGCGCGAGGTCCGGTCGGCGGTGACGATGCCTTCGGCGTCGACGCTTAATCGGGCGCCGCGCTCGGCGACTGCCTTGTCCGGACGCAGCATCGTCCAGCGATCCGCGCTCGTCGCCTCGGCCCGCACGGCAGCTTCCCACGCGGACTGGCCCGCGACGGTCGCCGGCGACGACTCGCTCAGTCGCCGCTGCGTTTCGATCACTCCTGACTGCAGCCGCGTCAGTTCCTTCATCTGCCGTTCGTCGGGCACCGCTAGCCCGACCTCCCGCCGGCCGATGATCGGCTCCTTGATGTCCGCGAAGAAGGCCCCCAGCGAGTAGAAGTCGCGCGCCGTGCCCGGGTCGAACTTGTGGTCGTGACACTGGCAGCAGCCGAGCGTCTGTCCGAGCCAGACCGTGCCGACGGCCCGCACGCGGTCAGCGAGCATGCGGACCTCGTAGTCCTTCGCCTGGGCCCCCCCTTCTTCGGTCGTGAGCAGCAGGTGATTGAAACACGACGCCACCTTCTGCTCGAGCGTCGCCCCGGGCAAGAGATCGCCCGCGAGCTGTTCGATGGTGAACTGGTCGAACGGCTTATTCGCGTTGAACGCGCGAATGACGTAGTCGCGGTACGGCCAGACGTTCCGGGGGTTGTCGGAGTGGTAGCCGATCGTGTCGGCGAAGCGGACGAGGTCGAGCCAGCCGATCGCCATTCGCTCGCCGTAGTGCGGGTTGGCGAGCAGCCGATCGACAAGTCTGGCGTAGGCGTCGGGCGATCGATCGGTCAGAAACGCCTCGACGTCGGCCGGCGTCGGCGGCAGGCCGAGGAGGTCGAAGAAGAGTCGGCGGATCAGCGTCCGACGGTCGGCTTCCGGTTCAATCGCTGCGCCGATCTGAGCGAGCCGGCGGCCCGCCAATGTGTCGATCGCGTTCGGCCCGTTCGGTGCGGGCGGGCGAACGGGCCGTTCGTACGCCCAGTGGCCCTGATACTCCGCGCCCTCGGCGATCCAGCGCTTGAGAACGCCCTTCTGCACTGCCGTGAGCGGCTTATGCGCCTCGACAGGCGGCATGACGATTTCCGAGTCGGTACTGAGGACGCGGGCGACGATCTCGCTCTCGTCGGGCTTCCCGGGGACGATGGCGCGTTTCTCGACGGCAGAAGCCCGCTCGTCGAGCCGTAGTTTGGCTTTCCGCTTGGCTTTGTCCGGTCCGTGACACGCGAAGCAATGCTCGGCGAGGATCGGCCGCACGTCGCGGTTGAAGGCGATACGGTCTTCGGCCCGTAGCGGCCTGGCGGCCAAAATCAGAATTGCAATCGCGATGCGATGCGGGAGAGACATTGGGGCGGCTCCGAGTCGCGGGGCGGTCGGCGGGTAATGTCATTTGACTCGTCATTGGCCGGACCTGCAAGGGGCGAGTCCCTCAAAGCCGCGACCGTCCTGGCGAGCGT
>DATJGQ010000109.1:0-9358 GCA_035494815.1 Gemmataceae bacterium | reverse complement strand
TAGTTCGTCGTCGCCGAAGATCTTCGGGCCGCCCCACCGCCGGCCGCCTAGGAACATGATCGTACACGCCAGCGCCTGACCGTCGGGCCGCCAGGAGAGCCGCGACGCGTAGTGACCGCTTAGCCGTTTGTCGATCTCCGGGAAAAAGACCTCTTGCTCCGCGCCCGTCGCCAGGTCGTGGAAAACCAGAGAGCCGGCCTTGCTATACGCGACCGCCTTGGCGTCCGGGCTCCAGGCGTAATCGGCGATGTAAATGTTTCTGACCACAGCCTGGGTCTCCCGGCCGTCCCAGATGAGTAAATCGCCGGGCCGCAACTTCATGATCCGCGGATGCAACGCCAGATACAACAGCCGGCCGTCCGGGCCGAACCGCGGCCGCTCGATCTCCTCGGGGCCGTCGGTCAGTTGCCGGACGTTCCCGCCGTCTCGGTCCATCAGGAAGAGTTGCCACCGCTTGTCCCGCTGACCCACAAAGGCGATGCGCCGGCCGTCCGGCGACAAGCTCGGCCAGCCCGCGACGAGGCCGTCGGGCGATACCTTACGGGAGTTCTTTCCGTCCGCGTCGGCGACGTGAATCGCGTCGTCCTTCACGATGACGATGGCGCCGCCATCCAGGGAAGGGATTGCCTGACCGGGGGCGGCGGTAGCCACTTCGGTCCGATCCGTACTGTCGGGTCGAATCTGAATCGTTTTGCCGTCCGCGCGCACCCGAATCCACCACGCTTCGTAAGCGGCCGCTTGGCCCGCCCCCGCCAGCCCGAAGAGAGTTGCCAGCATCGCGGCGTTCATGGATCGCCTCCGCTCTCCGGTCCGTGGACTTCCGAACGGGATGCATTCTAATCGTGCGGAGGGGAAAGCTTTGCAACGGACGTGTAACGAGGTCGTCACTCGGACCCGCCGGTGGAAGACTACCAAGTGATTTGATCGGGGCGGGCGGTTAGTCTTCCGCTCACTTCACCTGCCGCCACGTCACGTCAAAGCGCGCGTGCGGCGGCGATTGCTCTTTCTGGGCGTGGTCGGCGGCTTCCTTGCCGAGCGACGTGAGATGCGGCAGGTCGGCGGCCGTCAGGGCGGGCTTCTCGCGGTAGATGACGATCTCGTCGGGCGACACCGTCGGCACGACGTTCTCGTCCGGCAGCGCATCCTGGGCCAGGCGGCGGAAGCGATCGCCGTTGGGGCCGGCGGGGACCGCCATGACGGCGATCTCGACGCCGTGGCCGGACTTCGGGGCGGAGGCGAGGATCGGGGCGGCTTCGTCAAACGCGCCAGAGATCGCCCGTTGGGCCGAGCGGTCATCCATGTGTTGTTGGAAGAAGACCGCCGCGGAGTCCTGCCGGCCCAGCCGCGGGTCCAGGAACTCGGTGGCCTGCTGGCGCAAGAGGGCGGACAGCGGCTCGGCCGGGTTCGGGCCGGCCAGGCACAGCGTGATCACGCCCTCGAACTGCCTGCGGACCTGGTTCTGCACCTTGTTGTCGAATTCGACCCAGTCCTCCAGCGTCATGCCGTCGATCAGACGGGCGGTCGCCTCGTCGGGGTTCGGATCGCCGCCGGGGAAGAGTTCCTGGCCCGGGCCGAGGCCCTCGCCTTCGGGGCCTTCGGCCGACTGCTTAAGCGCCTCGACCACGTCGAGCAGCCGCTGGCGACAGAAATTGATGTCGCGCAGATACTCCGGCGTGAGGTTCAACATGCCGCGGTAAATTGACAGGACGCAGCGGGCGACCAGCAGTTGATAGCGCTTCTTGGCGTACGCCTGCGCGACGTCGGACGCTTCGGAGATCATCGAGGCTTTCCGCGACCCGGCGCCGTACGAGTCGATGTTGCCGATGAGCGGGAACAGTCGGACGTACAACTCGTCGGCCTCTCGGTTGAGCGTTCGCTTGAGTTCTTCGTAGGTATCGACCACCTGTTTGAGCCGATCGGTGAGTTGGCGGACCGTTTCCTCGGCGCCGGGCAGGCGGTATTGCGGCTGCTCGACGAAGTGGACGGACATCTCCGCCAGCTGGCCTTCGTATTCGGCGCCGAACGCCTGGGCGGTGTTCGTAAGGATTTGTTCCATCAGGCCGGGCGGGCCCTCGTCGGCGCCGATGAGGACCGGCTTGCCGACGACGTTGAACACCTCGTTGATGACCTTGCAGGCGCTGTGGGCGTCCATCTCGGAGGTGGCCTTGGGCGTCTGGGCGACGGCGGAGAGCGGGGCGATACAGGCCTCGAACTTCGCATCCGGCGTCGTGCCGATCGCCTCCGCACAGGCGGCGTGGACGCGCTCGACCACGTGGTCCGGCCGGAGCAGGCGGTCCCACTGCTCGTCGAGCCAGCCTTGGATCGGCTGCTGCAGGTGATCGGCCTCCTTGGCGGTCCATTGATTGAGGAGTTCCTGTCCGATGCGGGCGGCGGTGCGGCGGACAAGGCGGCGGCGCGGCCAGCTGAGCCAGTTGGCGCCGGCGGTCGCGAGTACGGCCGGGTTGGCGGCGCGGACGGCCGGATCGAGCTTCTCGAGGGCGGCCTTGCGGGCCTCCGCGGCGCCGCGGCCGACCGCTGTGAACAGGTCGCGGACCACCAACCCCGCCGACAGCCCGACGATCTGACCGCGCGCCGGGCTGTCCGGGTTGTGCGGCAGCTGCATGAACATGCAGCGGTCGAACGGCGGGTCCCGGTCGGAAATGGCGCGGTCGCGGGTGCCGAGGTTGAGCTGGTAGGTCGTGTCCGTGGCGGAGAAATGGAACAGTTCGATCAGGGAGGCGTAGGCGTTGGCCAGGCCCAGGGCGCGGATCGAACCGCGATCGGCGGCGGGCAGGAGCAAGACGCCGACGACCTCCGGCTGCGCGTAGCCCAAATGCCGTTGCAACGAGCGGGCGATGTAGCCGAGGTCGAGGAACATGCCGCCGCCGGTGCCGCCGCCGACGTTGACGACGACGTACACGACGGGCCGGTTGGTTCGGAGGCCGAGCTTGGTTTTGTTATCGGCGTGGGTGAGCGCGGCGGGTTCGCAAGCGGCCTGTAGCAGGGTGCGGAGGCGCTGACGGATGTCGCGGGCGTGGTCGCACAGGGCGAGCCGCCCGAGGGATCGCAGGCCGTTGGTCGCGGGGTTCCGCGGGATGCGATAGACGATCTGCGGGTCGAGCCATTTGTCCACGGACAGGCCGCTCTGCATGTAATGGCTCGGCCGGCGGAGTTCGGCGAGGTAGATGTCCTTGCTGTCGAAGGCGCCGCGGCCCTGGGCGAGCTCGCGGGCGGCGTCGAGGTCGGTCTCGATAGCGAGCGTGCGGACATGCGGGCAGGCGTCCAGCGTCCCGAACCGGTCGCGGAGCGCACTCCGGATTTGGCGAACGACCAGGCCGCCGACGTGGCCGGCCGAGATGATCAGTGCCGGCCGGAGAACGCCGTCGCCGGTCTGTTCGGGTGGCGCGGTCGAGCGATCGCCGTGCGTCTGCGGGCCGATCAGGATCGAGGCCTCCGCCGGCCGCTGCATGGTGCGGACGGGCGTCGCGGCGGGCGGCGAGACGGTCGGGCGCGGCTGGTGGCCCGGAGGCGTCGGCGGCCGCGGCGCCGGGCTCGGCGGTCGAAGCCGCTGTTGCGGGGCCTGAGACGCTAACGGCGCCGGCGGCGGCGGGAAGCTTTTGCGGAGCGTCTGCGTGTGGGCCGGCACTGGCGTCGGAGTCTGCCGGGACGGCGTGGTCGGCGGGATGATGACCGAATCCGGCCGCGCCCGACCGGACTTCACCAGCGCATCAACAAGCGCCGTGGTGGACGGAAACCGTTCGTCCGCCTTCTTCGCCAACGCCTGCGCGATCGCCCCGCGATCGCTCTCCGGTAGCGGGCTCAAGTCCGGCTCCTGACTCATGTGCTGGAGCACGAGCTGGCGGGCGTTAGCCCCGTTGAACGGCCGACAACCGGTGAGCAGTTCCTGGTAGACGATGGCCAGGCTGTACTGGTCGCAGTGGCGGGTGACGCGGCCGTCGAACGTTTCCGGCGCCGCATACACCGGCGTGACGCCCCCGGTCACGGTCGCGGACATGCCCTCGAAGTCCTTGACCAGGCCGAAGTCGGCGACTTTGACGTGGTTGTGCACCAGGAACAGGTTCTGCGGTTTGATATCGAGGTGCTGGAGCTTGTACTCCGTGTTCATCAGGTCCAGCGCCTCGGCCGCCTCCTCCATGTAGCGCAGGAGCTCTTCGCGGGGGATGCCGGGCATCCCCTGGTTGCGGCAATCGCGGAAGCGGTCCCAGAGATTGCGGTCGGCCAGCTCCATGACTATGACGAGCTGACCTTCGATGACGTCGAACCGTTCCAGCGAGAGGATGAACGGGTGTCGAACCTGTTTGACCCTGGCGAGGGCCTTGAACTCCTGCTCGGCGGGTTTGCCGTCTTCGCCGGCGGTGTCGAGGTCGCCGTAAACGAACTTGATCGCTTTGTGGATGCCGCCGGGCGCTTCGCACTTCCAGACTTCGCCGAACCCGCCGCGCCCCAGCCGCTCGAGGAGCTTGTAGCCGGGGATCGGCTCGGTTCGGGAACTCAGCGGGACCGCCATGAACGGACTCCGGCGCTCAATCCAAGGCCACCGTCCGGACAGAATGAGTCGACCGACATCGGGAGTCGGGAACGCTCACACCATCCGCCCGGCTCCGAATGCCATCTCGGGCCCGGGCGCGGGAAACGCCCGGACGTACCGAGTGCGCGGCTTCGGCGCTCCGTAGGGACTGCTCTCAACCATAGCACCGATTCAGGCAGGACGTGATGACGGTAGCGGCCAAAACCTGAATTCAGAGGGGATAAAAACGAGCGTTTCCTTCGGCCCCGGCGGAACTTTAGCGCTCCGCGTTGAGCACCGAATCGGTCCCGACGCCCAGCCGCAGGGCCAGATCGTGGAATTCGCATGCGAACGCCGGGCGGCTGTGGTGCAAATGGGCGCCTTCCGAAATGAGCCGCAAGTCCGGCACAAACGGTACGCCGGCCGACCGGAGGACGGCCTGGAACGGCTTCAGGTCATGCGCGTAACAAACCAGCTGCTTGTGCTCGTCGAACTGCAGCTCCATGGGCCCGTCGGTGGCGATCACCGCGACGCCGGTGCAGCCGTCGTTGAGCAGCAGCTCCTCATACTCGCAGAAGTAACTCGCGAGTACCGGCCGATCGATTGACCACCGCCGCAGGTCGCGATGGCGGTCGCCGCCGGACATGTGACTCGTCTCGAGAACGACGTCGAGGACGTCGCCGAGCGGGTCGAGGAGCGCGAGGAAGGTGTCGAAGACCCGCTCGGCCGAGACGGCGGCGGCCAGGGCCGGGATGCGGAGTCCGGCCCGGCCGCGATACGTTTCGCGGCGGTAGCCCTCGACCGGGACGACGAACTGTTTTGGCGCGGGGCGGATAGCATCGGTCAGGCGGAAGTCGCCATAGCGGTCGGTCCGAAGGTGACGGCTGAGCTGACGGGGGGTCACGAGGCGTCCTCGGCGTTCGGGCGAGTGGTCAGACGCGAGGTCGATTACGGCTAATATAAACCGCGCCGCGACCTCGCGCTCGGCGGGCGTGTCATTGTACGTGCAAGACAAGTGCCACCAACGACGGGGCAAACGACTCGGCGGGGTCGGAAGGATGATGCGGCGGGCAGGGGTGTTCGCTGCCTTACCAGCCTTACCCACTTTCCGGCCGCCGATTCATTTCTGGCGTTGGCGGGTGGTTAGGAAAAGTTATGATGACCGGCGATAGTGCATGCAGTTGCCCGCATCGCCGCGAGCGGACGCCGCTCACCCCCGTCAAGGAAGCCCACAATCATGTGCGCCTTTCGGCATTATTATCTGACGATCGGTGTGATTCTGATATCGGCCGTCGCGCCGGGCCGAGCTCAGCAGCCGGCGATCACCGGAATTCCGAACGCGCCGGCCAACGCGAACGCGGTCTCGGACGGAAGAATTATTCAGGAGGGCTGGGACGTCGCGTACCTTAACGGCAGACGCGGCGGCTACGTGCACCTCATCGTTAAGGAAGTACCGCACCCGTCCGGAAAGACGATCATTCGGGCCAGCCGCGACATGAAACTGACCGTCCGCCGGCACGGCGACGTCGCGACCGTCCAGGTGATCGCCGGGACCGACGAGCTTCCCGACGGCCGCGTGCTCGGCACCTTTATGACGCAGATGCTGGGTAAGCAGATCGGACAGCAAGTGCGCGGCGTGGTCGATCCGGACGGGAAGCAGCTGCATCTCACGTCCCAAGGGAACCCCCCGCTGAACAAGCGCATCCCGTGGGGCGCGAACGTGTTCGGAACCTACGGCGAGTTGAAGCTGCTGAAAAATCGCAAGCCGGCACTGCAGAAGGGAGACAAGTTCGACTACCAGATCTTCGAGCCGCTGATCAATCTCGTCGTCACCGTCCGAGGCGTCGTCGAAGAGTTCGAGGAGGTGTCGATCGGCGGCGGCCGCCCGCGGCTCATGCGCGTCAGTTCCGTGCCGGACATCATTGGCGGAATGCAGATGCCCGGCAACATCATGTGGTTCGACGCCAATTACGAGGTCCGCCGGTCCGCCACCCGCATGCCCGGCATGGGCAACTTGGTGATGGAACGGGCCGATCAACAGTCGGCGAGCGCGCCGATCCCGCCGCACCTGTTACCCGAGATCAATGAGTCGCAGTCGATTTATCTTAACCGGCGGATCGAGGGGGCGCACGCGGCCAAGCAGATCGTCTACCGGCTGACCCTGAAGATGGACCGCGAACCGGCCAAGACCTTTGCGCAGGACGCCCGACAGGAGATCCGCAACGCCGAGAACAAGAGCTTCGACCTGGTCGTGACGGCAGTGCGAAACCCGCCGGACAAGGCCCCGCCGGGAGACAAAGGGCCTGGGGCGGAATTCCTTGAGAGCAACCACTTCATTACCAGCGACGACCCGCGGGTCAAGCAGCACGCGGCCGCTGCGGTCGGTCGGGAGACCGACTCGTGGAAGAAGGCGCTCTCGATCGAGCGGTGGGTCAACCAGAACATGAAGGTAATGAACTTCTCCGAGGCGATGGCCCCCGCGTCGCACGTGGCCCAGACGCTCGAGGGCGATTGCACGGAATATTCGATGCTCGCGGCGGCGATGTGCCGTGCGGCGGGTGTGCCGTCGCGGACGGCCATCGGGCTGGTTTATGTCGACGGGTCGCGGCCGTTCCTCGGCTTCCACATGTGGACGGAGGTGTACGTCCGCGGGGCGTGGGTGTCGGTCGACGCGACGCTCGGCCAGGGCGGCATCGGGCCGGCACACGTGAAGATCTGCGACCACTCCTGGCACGGCATGCAGGCAATGACGCCGCTGCTGCCGATCATGCGGGTGATGTTGGGCGAGCCTACGGCCGAGGTGGTGGAGGTGAAGAGGTGAGCCGGCGCATCGCCGCAAGCGGCGTGGCGGCGAGATGGAGGATGTGAGAAAACGAGATTTCGCCTTTTTTTTGGCGCACCCGGCGGGCGGCGGCCCCATAATGAGAACGATGGCGCGCCGGACACCTTTCCCGCCCCTTACGGCCCGCCCGTCGCCCCTCGCGGGATCATCCCCCCGTCTGCGATCGAGGATCGTCGATGAGCCACCGGGACCGGCAAGCCGTTCCGCCGCCGACAGCGGCCGACCGGCCCGTGCGCGCCGGCGACCCGTGGGACGCTGTTTTTGACGCTCTACCACCAGCCCTTCGACAGACACTGCTCGAGAAAGCCTCCACGTGTCCACTCACGCCTGACCAATTACCGCCGGCCGCGACGCCGGGCAATGACGCCGGTCGGCAATTGCTGACGCGCTTGCTCGCGGGTCAAGGGTTGGACGAACTCGCGCCGCTGCCACCCGACTGGCAGGATTCCGGATCATTGAACGAACTCGACCCGCAACAGCGGGCCTCGGTCGTCGCCGCGCTGCGAACGCCCGACCTGGTGCTCGTTCAGGGCCGGCCAGGGACGGGGAAGTCGCGCGTCGCCGCCGAGGTGATCGCGCGGGCCGCGGCGCGCGGGGAACGGGTGCTGCTGGTCGCCGCCACGACCGCCGCGCTCGATCGGACGCTGGAACTGTTGGCCGACCGGGCGGGCGTTTTCCCGCTGCGGCTGGTCGGCCGCGAGGAAGCGAACTCCGAACCGCGGTGGACGCTGGCGGCGCAGGCGCGGCATTGGCGTGAGACGACGGCGGCGCACGCGCGCACCCGGCTGGAAGCGGCCCGGGCGCGGTCCGAGCGGCATGCGGCCGCGGCGCCGCTCCTCGATCATTTGGCCGATCTCGCCGAGCAGCGACACCGCCTGGATCTCCGTCGGTGCGAGCTGGACGCCAAGGCGCGGACGGAGCAAAAACGTCGCGACGACGCGCCTGCCGCCGGTTTCTTCGCCGTCGTCTCCAACTTTCTGGCGAACCTGCTGTCGCCGGGTCGAGCGGCGCGACGTGCCACCGAGGCGGAGCAGCGGCAAGCCGCCTTGGCCGACGAGACCGCGGCGTTCGAGCGCGAGGCCGCCGTGCTCGGCGATAAGTGGCGGCAGGCCTGCCGGCAACTACCCGCCGATCTGCCGCCTCTATCGGAATGCGCGTCCGCTGCGGTCGCGGCCGCGCGATCCGACTGGCAACAGCGGCGCGACGCCGACGACCGTGAATTCGCCGCGGCGAAGGAATGGGCCGACGTGCTGCCGACGCTGTCGGACCAATTGCCGGCCCGGCTCATGCAATCCGCGAACGTCGTCGCCGCGACGCCCGCGACCCTGTCGGCCGACCCGTATTTCGGCACGGCGGCCGGCCCGTCGTTCGATCTGCTTTTGCTCGAAGAAGCGCACGAAGTATGCGAAGGGGAATTCCTCGCCGCGGCCCGCCGCGCCCGCCGTTGGGTACTGATCGGCGAACCGACGCCCGAACCGGTCGGCGGGACGGAAGACTCGGCCACGTCCGCGACCTCACGCGGACATGCGTCGGGCGAAGTTCACGCCCAAGTCCGTTCTCATGGCGCCCGCAGGTCGGGCAATTGGGCCGCACCGGCGACGCTGCGCCCCGGGTTCTTCCAAAGGTTGTGGCGACACTTGCACTGGGACGCGTGGGTGCGTGACGGCGGGCGCCTGGTCTGTCGGCTCCGACCCGTTTCGTCCGGTCAGCGGGCGAAGCTGGCGTGCGAACCGCTCGCCGACCGGCCGGAGGTGGAACTTCGCATCCAGGCCGCGGCCGACGGCGTGCCGCGGCTCGCCGAGGTCGCATTCCCGCCCGACATCGGGCTCCCGGCCGCCAAGGCGTTCCTGTACCGTGAGCTCGCTGAGGCGCCCATCCCCGCCCCGTGTGCCGCGCCGCGATGGGAGGAGACGCCGGACGCCGTCCGCTGCGCGCTGTTCGAGACGGACGGCGTCGCGAGCGCGGGGGCTCATCGGGCCGAGCTGGGC
>DATJGQ010000108.1:0-2660 GCA_035494815.1 Gemmataceae bacterium | reverse complement strand
GCGGCGAACTCCCGCAACTCTTGCCCCGGGAGGAAGCGGAAACGACCGCCGCGGCCTGGCTCAAAGGCGAGTTGGTCCCGAAGGTGGTGGCGGCACTCAACGACGCCCGACGCGGACGGCTCGTCTGGTTGATGATCACCGACCTCAACCGGTGCGACGCGTACGGCTCGTTCACCTCCGAATTCCTCTACCTGCTCTACGAGCAGGTGCTGACCAACGATTGGCTCAGAGTGGTCCTCGACGGGATGAAAGGGGACATCCCGGCCACACTCCGGCAGGTCACGATCCGTCACGACGTGCCCGCCGTTACCGAGGCCGAGATCCGCACCTACTTGCAGAGGCGACTTACCGAGCTCGGGGTGACCGGAATCGATTCCCAGGCCCTGGCCGCGGCAGTGCCCTTGCTGCACCAGATCTACCTAATAACGAACCGAGATGTCGCGATCAGGGGGCTGGCGTCGGCGGCCCAGGATGTGGTGCACCGTATCGCGGCCGGAGACTAGTCTGGACCGATCATGGCCAACCCGTCCGGCGCGGAACTGGAAGCGATGATCCGGCAGCGGCTGGCCAACTTCCTCGCGCCCCCGCCGGCCCGCGCCGGGTCTCCCCCGGACGACGCGACACAGGCGGTGAGCAGCCAAGTCAAGCAGTTCGATCAGATCGCTGCGGTCACGGGCCGGTTCGTTCCCGCCACGCTGGTTGCGGGGATCGATTCCGACGAAATGCGTCGCGAAGTACTTTGCCGGGCCGCTGACCGGTATACGGTCGAACCGACCGCCGAGGGCGTCGAGTGGGTGCAGTCCCCCGCTGTCCGACGGGACATCCTGAAGGAACTGGGGCGCGCCGAACTGGGCCAACTGCTCCACGGCGACCTGCCCCACACGGACAGGTACGGCAACCTGCTCCGCGAAGTCCTCCGCGACGGCGACGGCGTGTCGCTGGACCGCCCGGCTCCCGATCTGGTGGCACTCAAGGGCGTTGTGGACGAGCTGACCGGGACCGGGCTCCCCGCGCCTGCTCCGGACGACCTGCGCCGGCGGATCGAGGCGAACGCGTTCGAGCGTGAGTATCTGCCGGCGGATACGCACTTCGTCGGTCGTACGGCCGAGCTGCGGACGCTGCTCGAGTTTCTCACTCGTCCGAAGGACCCGAACGCATTTCCACAGTGGTCCGGACTGATCCTGACGGGGCTGGGCGGGGCGGGCAAGTCATCCCTGCTGACACACTTCATGCACGACGTCTACCAGAAGCAGTTGGCGACGCTCGTGGTCCTGGATTTCGACCGTCCCGGGATCGATCCGGGCGACCGGGCCTGGCTCAATGCGGAGGCGGCGCGGCAGGTCGCGCTGCAATTCCCGGAGTCGGGGGCCGAGCTGCGGGCCCGGCGGCACCAGGCGCGGCAGACGTTCGCCCAATCGGCGAGTCAGAGAACTGATTTTGAAAGTGCGGCGATCGAGCGTTCGACAGACGACCTGCTCGACGCGATCCGCCAGGCACTGGAAAAGGCCGGCGTGGCGGCGCGACCGTTCTTCCTGGTCCTTGACACCCTGGAACAGGTCGCCGAAGACGCCAAGCGGGAAGCACTGCGGGAGTGGCTCAACGCGGTCGGCAGCTTCCTGTGGCAGACCCCGGTGAAGGTGGTCCTCTCCGGACGGCTTTACGACTCGTCGCTGGCCGCGTTTCGCGGCTGGGTCGGCGGCGAGCCGACGGAGCTGAAGGAACTGTCGGTGCCGGTGGCCGAACGGCTGCTCGAGAAAAGTGGCCTGTCTCGTCCCCTGGCGGCAACGCTCGCCCGCTCGACCAGGCTGCCCCGCCGGCCGCTCGAGCTGCGGCTCCTCGCGCGCTTGGCCCAAATCTATTCGTCGCCCGCAGAACTCGAAAAAGCCCTCCGGGCCGGCAAGACGCCGGTGTCGGCCGGCGTCATCTACCGCCGAGTCCTCCAACGCCTCGGGTCGGACGTGGTCGGGAAGCTCGCGTCGCCGGGGCTCGTCCTCCGGTACGTGACGCCCGAGATCATCGAGTCGGTGCTCGCCCCGGCTCTCGATCTGCCGGAACTGAACGGGCCGGCGGCCAAGACCGCCCTCGATAAACTGGCGACGCACGCCTGGTTGGTGACTCGGGACACCCACGGCCGGGTCTGGCACCGGCGCGACCTACGTCAGTCGATGCTGCAACTCATGCTCGCCGAGGAGCGACAAACCGCCGAGCGGATCAGCCGGGCGGCCGTCGATTTCTTCGCCGCCGGGTCGTCGCGGGACGACCGGGCCGAGGCCGTGTATCACCGGCTGCTCCTGGTCCGCGACCCGGAGGACGGCGCCGCGTTCGACCTCGGGGAGCTGAAGGATGCCTACGACTCCATCAATCCGGACATCGACGATCTGCAACCGCCCGCCGCCGCCGTCCTGCGGTTCGCGGCTCAGAAGGGGATCACTCCGGCCGACGTCGAACAGCTGCCGTCAGTGTACTTCGACCGGGCGTACAACAAGACGGGCCGACGGCTCGTCCGGGCGCGCGAGTTCGGCCAGGCCGCCCGGCTCATGCACCGTTGGTGGGCGAGACCCGGCCACTCCAGCGACGCGGGCGTGCCCCGGCTCGACTGGGAATGGGACGTCCTGTTCGCCACCAGCGATTGGGCGACGATGCGCGACGCCCTGTACGGG
>DATJGQ010000107.1:0-3760 GCA_035494815.1 Gemmataceae bacterium | reverse complement strand
GTTTCGTCAGGCACAGCCTGACCTACGGCGGAGCGCGAGCCAGCGGCTAAAACTGAAAATAGATAAACGCCTTCCCCACGCCCGGCCCGAGCACAACCACCGCCGCGACCGCCATCGCGTACGCCCAGCCGCGGACCGGTGCCGGCCATTCGAAGGTGCCGCGGGCCTCGCGCCACCCGCCGTACAAGTGACCGATCGCGACGATCCCGACGAGCGCCGGCACCCACACCGGCACCATTGCCGAACCCAGCGCGATCCCGCCACAGAGTGACGCTTGGATGCGCCAGCAGTCGTGCCAGTTCTGGGATCGAACAAATACATAGCCGATAAAGACCTGCAACAACGTCGCGGCGTGGGCGAACAGCCGATAGCCGACGCCGCCGCGCATCGCGTCCGCCCACGGCCGGCCCGTCAGCGATCGATCGTAAATGCGATGTCCGGCGAGCAGCACGCCGTTGTAGAAGCCCCACAACACATAATTCCAACTCGCCCCGTGCCACAACCCGCACAGCGTCATGGTCAGGATCAGGTTGCCGTAGGTCCGGCCTTCGCCGGCCCGGCTGCCGCCCAGCGAAATGTAGAGGTAGTCGCGCATCCACCGCGAGAGCGTCATATGCCAGCGCCGCCAGAAGTCGGCGATGCTCGACGCGAGGTACGGAAGGTTGAAGTTCTCCGGCAATTCGAATCCGAACCACTTCGCGCAGCCGATGGCCAGGTCGCTATATCCGGAGAAGTCGCAGTAGATTTGCCCCGCGTATGCGAGGATCGCCCAGCGGTGGGCCGCGGGGTCGAAGGCCGCAGGGTTGGCGAAGACCATGTCCACGAACTGCGCCAGCCGGTCGGCGATGAAGACCTTCTTGAACAGGCCGCGGACGAACAGGTGCAGGCCGTCGGTGATCTGCTCGGGCGCCGGCCGCGGCGGCGTCGCCATCTGCGGCAGGAACTCGACCGCTCGCACGATCGGCCCGGCGACAAGCTGCGGGAAAAACGCGACGAAGAGCGCGAAATCGGTGAACGACCGCACGACCGGCAGCTTGCGGCGGTAGACGTCGAGCGTGTAGCTGATCCCCTGGAAGGTGTGGAAGCTGATCCCGAGTGGCAGGATGATCCGCGACGCCCACGGCGGGACCGTCCAACCGAAGACGCCACACGCGTTCTCGACGGCGAACCGCGTGTACTTGAACCCCGCGAGCAAGCCGAGGTTGGCGACCAGGCTGGCGAGGAGCCAGAGTTTTCGCCGCGATTGCGTCTTCGCCCCGTCGATCAAGAGGCCGGACCAGTAGTCGACGACCGTGGGCCCGAGCAGCACCCAGAGGTACCAAGGGTTCCAGGAGACGTAGAAGAGCCAGCTCGCGACGAGCAGGAGGCGGTACTTGGCGGTGCGCGAGCGAAGGGCGTGATAGCCGAGCAGGACGGCGGGCAGGAACGCGAAGAAGGCGGGGCTGGTGAAGTTCACGGGGTTGTTCTCCCGGAGGACTCTTCTGTAGCTGGCCTCTGTGAGGCCGGCTGACGCGTGCGTTGGACGCAGGAGCCGGCCTCACAGAGGCCAGCTACAGAAGTCCGGAGCCAATGACTGAGTTTCGCGGCGCCGGCCGCGTTGACGTGCGCCAAGTCGCTGAAGTCAGCATCAGTTAAGCCGATGGCCGTACGAGTCGCATGGACGAGCGGCACGCCGTGGCTTCTCGCCACATTCGCGAGCAACGCCCGATACGCCTCAAACGCCGCCGGGTACATCCGCTCGTCCAAGTCCGCCGGCACCGGCAGGTCGAGGAGTACGACCGGCACGTTCGCCCGTTTGGCGGAATCGAGCAGGCGGTGGAGATAGCCGAGGTGCGGCCCGCCACAGTGGTACCCCTCCAGGAACGAGAATCCATCGCCGACGAGCCCCGCGGCCTTTTGCCGGTCGAACCGAAGCGTCTCGTTGACCGCGGCCAGCCGCTGGTAGCCGTCTGTCGCGATCTCGCCGGCGCGGCGCCGATTGGCTCGCGCGATCGCTGCCGACTCCGGACTGATCGACGGCCAGACGCGATTGGCGTGATCGGCCAGCCAGAGTTGAATCGCATAGGCGTGATAGCTGCTCGGCCAAAGTCGGCTGCAATGCTCGCGGGTGTAATGGCGCAACGCGTACGAGGCATTGGCGGGATGCGTGCTCGCCCAGTCGAGCACGTCGGCCGGGCCCATCAGGTAACGGGCGGAGATCGATTCGGTGCGGCCGTCGTGCAAATCGGTCGCCATCACGCCGTAGACGATCAGCTTCGGCGGGCGGCGCAGGGCGAACTCGACGATGTGACAGATGTCGGTCGTGGTAGCTAAAGGGACGGCGAGGTTAAACGCCCGACGCAGCGGTTCGCCGTGCCACGATGTGCCGGCGAGGATCGCCGGGTCGAGCCCGCACATCGCCGTGGAGCCGCCGACGATCAGCAGGTCAGCGCCGCTTCGGTCATAGGCGGCCAAGCGCGACGCGTATGGGTTGGGATCGTAGGACTGCCAGAGACCGGCGTTGGCGGCGACGGCGGCCTCGACCGCGACGACCGTCGCCACGAACCAGATCAGCACGCGGTAGCACGACCGCCCGCCGGGGTGACGCCTCCCGATGCCGATCATCCATGACCCTCGGGAACCGGTTCCTCCTCACCGAGCGGAAGGCGGCGGCCGAGCCGCGACCGTCACCGCGCCGGGCATCGGCGGAGGCCCAGACATACGCCTTTTCGCCGCGGCGGGCAACCTCAAGTCGGAATGGCCCGGAAGGGTCATGAACCGTTTTGCCGGAGGCATTTCGCAGCTGATGGGAGGCCCGAGAATGCGACGGTTGACGCCGACTCGACACACCGGGTTGTTGAAAGTCCCGTGAAAAGCGTGTAATCTAATGGGCGAACTCATCCCGTCGTCGCTACTGTAGGGGAAGACCCGGGTCCGTCGGCGCGTGCCGGCGGAACCGCCCCGGGGCAGGCGCGTCGCCGAATTGCAACTTCTGAGTCACGTAAGGGGATCGCCATGCGTCAAGCTCCGCGCCGTCACGGGTTTACGTTGATCGAGCTGCTCGTCGTCATTGCCATCATCGCGGTCCTGATCGGCCTCTTGCTCCCCGCGGTGCAGAAGGTCCGCGAAGCGGCCGCCCGTATGAAGTGCCAGAACAACCTCAAGCAGCTCGGCCTGGCACTGCACAACTACGAGGGTGTCCGAGGCAAGCTGCCACCGTCCAGCGTTCAACTGCCCAACGGCGCAACGTCTTTTAACGCCGATCTCCGCGATTTTCTGAAGGCGGGGGCGGCCGGCACCCAGGGCCAGGACTATGCGAAGCACTGTTTCCTCGCAATCATCCTGCCGTACATCGAGCAGGGGAACGTCCTGGTGCAAAACGGGACCGCCTACGATTTCCACAAGGACTGGTTCGACCCGAGCAATCGCCTGGCGGCGTCCACCCGAATCCCGGTGTTCGAGTGTCCGTCGGTCGCGTACGGCCACGTGATCGACCCGATTCTGGAGCCGGCCACGTACGGCAGCGGCTGGGCGCCCGCCAGCACCGACTACATGGCCGTCAACCGGGCAAACAATCGCAGTGCCGTCTGGAATGCAATCTTCAACGATACTAGCTACCCAGGGGACGACGGGATCAAAGGTGTGCTCGGTAGCAACGTTCTCACTCCGCTGGTGTACATCACGGACGGGTTAACCAACACCATCATGATGGCGGAGGCAGGCGCCCGGCCCCAAAGCTGGAAGTTCGGCGTCCAACAGCCGGACCCGACTTTCATGAATG
>DATJGQ010000106.1:0-7426 GCA_035494815.1 Gemmataceae bacterium | reverse complement strand
CACTTTTGCGCATGCCGGCGTAATAGTTCCTGCGGGAAAAGAAGGCTTTTCTGCTCCGACGATACTCCTCTGCCTTTTCAGCCGACACGGAAAAACTACTTCCGCCGGCTTGACCCCTTCATCTTCCCAACCTACTCTTCGTTGATTTCCGCACGGAACAGCAGGCCGCCCCCACCCCTTCACGTGCGCGAGGCGGCAACCCCCGAGCATTCGCACCTGGGAAACATGCGTACTCGCTCCTCGGGATCCTCCTACTTACGCCTTGCGCTGACCCGACTTGAGGACCGCACCGTTCCCGCGGTCACGGCTACGCTGCTGAACGGCGTGCTGGGGGTCATGGGCGATACCGCTGCCAACAACATCAGCATCGGGCTCAGCAACGGGCAGATCACCGTCTCCGGCGTCGCTCAAAGTTTCGCGGCCAACCAGATCGCCAGCATCAGCGTGGCCGGCGGCGACGGCGACGACGTCATTACCGTCAACCCCGCCATAAATCTCCCCTGCCTCCTATTCGGCGAATTCGGCAACGACACGCTCGTCGGCGGATCCGGCAGCGACCAACTCTTCGGCGGCGTCGGCAACGATCGGCTCGACGGCGGTCCGGGCGACGACCAACTCTTCACCGGCCAGGGCAACGACGTCTTCGCCGACACGCAGGGCAATAACACCAATGCCTCCGGCGGACCGTCCGGTCGCACCGCGGGAATGGATAGCTTTGAGAATCAGGTGTTCGCCCAAATCAATCAGCAGCGGCAGGCGAACGGGCTCGCGCCGCTGGTCGCCAACGCCCAGCTCCAATTCGCGGCGAGCCTGCACTCGATGAACATGGCCGCGGCGAGCAACGTCATCGGCCTCGGCCCGGCCATGAGCCACACGCTCGCCGGTTCGCCCGAGCCGACGGTTGTCAGCCGCGGCGACTACGCGGGCTACAACTACCAGTCGCTGGCCGAGAACATCGCCTACGGGTTCACGACCGCGGCCGACGTGGTCAACGCGTGGATGAATTCGCCCGGGCACCGCGCGAACATCCTCAACCCGAACCTGACGCAAGTCGGCACGAGTGTGAAGGCGAACGCGGCGGGCGTGTTGTACTACACGCAGGAGTTCGGCGCGCCGTCGACCGTGGCGCCGCCGCCGGGCACCGGCACCGTGCCGCCGCCCCCGCCCGCCGCCCCGACGCCGCCGTCACAGCCCACCGCACACCTGTACGTCGTCGGCGCGGGAGTCGGCGGCGGACCGCAAGTCATCGCCTACGACGCGGTGACGGGCACGATTAAATACAGCTTTTTCGCCTACGATTCGGCCTTCCGCGGCGGCGTCCGCGTGGCTACCGGCGATGTCACCGGGGACGGCTACGACGACATCGTCACGTCGGCCGGCACCGGCGGCGGGCCGCACGTCAAAGTGTTCGACGGCCGCACCGGCCAACTCGTGCGCAGCTTCATGGCGTACGAGTCGACCTTCACCGGCGGGGTCTACCTCGCGGTCGGCGATCTCAACGGCGACGGCAAGGCCGAGATCATCACCGGCACCGGCGTCGGCGGCGGCCCGGTCGTGAAAGTCTGGGACGGCGGCAGCGGACAGTTGCTCCACGTATTCGCGGCATACGACCCGACCTTCCGCGGTGGCGTCACGGTCGCCGCGGCCGACGTGACCGGCGACGGCCGGGCCGACATCATCACCGGCACCGGGCCGGGGGGCGGGCCGCATGTCAATGTGTTCGACGGGACGTCGCTGGCGCTTTACCGCCAGTTCATGGCCTTCGACTCGGGCTTCCGCGGCGGCGTGACCGTCGCCGCGGGCGACGTCAACGGCGACGGCCGGGCGGATGTCGTGACCGGTGCCGGGCCGGGCGGCGGGCCGGGCGTGCGCGTCTGGGACGGAAACTCATTCACCGTTCTCGCCGACTTCTTCGCCTTCACGCCGAGCTTCTCTGGCGGAGTGCGGGTCGCGACCGCGGATCTGGACGGGAACGGCCGGGCGGACCTCGTCGTCGGCAGTGGAAGCGGCATGGGGGCGCAGATCCGCGCGTTCCAGGGCCAGACGCTGGCCGCCCTGCGAACCGTCTCAGTCTTCGATCCGTCTTTCCAGGGCGGGGTTTACGTGGGATAAGGTGCAGTCGCCACGGGTGTGAAACGATAACGGTGCGGGCCGCGGGGCAACCTGCGGCCCGCGCCGTTTTCCGTAGGCGATCTCGGGTGGAATGACCACGATCCGGCGGCCTCTCAAAATCGCGGCAAACTTCGCCGAGCCTACGCCGCTTCGCGCGGACTGCATGTTTTTTCCGCAAGGGCCGCAAAACTATACACGGTCCGTCGACGGCAAAACCCAGATTGGGCGTCGCCGTCTGTCCGGCGACTGTGACTCAGGGGTAAGCTTGACCGGACAAAAGCCGGCAGCGGATCGCCGCCATTACCGAATGATTTCGGCAACGACCACCTAGGTGATTCGCCCATGGCAGCCGTCCGCCGTCTCGCACTCGCGCTGGTCACCCCCCTTGTCGCCACGCTGGCCATCACCGCCCCGGCGGCCGCGCAGGGCACGTTCACCTGGAACAACGCTACCGGCAACGCCTGGCTGACCGCTGGGAATTGGAGCCCAGCGACAAACTTCCCGGGGCTTACCGGCAATGCCACGGGCAATAACGCCGGTGACACGGCGAGTTTTGCTTCGATACTGCCCAGCGGAAACGCCGTGGGCATCGACATGAGCACCGGCAGCAATAACGCGAACCAGCTGCTTCAACTCGGCGCGATTACGTTCTCGAACACCTCGAATGGACTCACAGTCGGGAACAGCTCAAACAATAAGACCGGTACGCTCCAGCTGAACGGTGCAACCGTCAACGGCCAACAGGAGACCATCCTGTCGAACACCAGCGGCTCGCAAACCCTGACGATCCAGAACAGCGTCGGCAGCAGCACTCAAAATACGACCGTACTGCTCGGCAGCCTTCCTAACGGCAGCGGCTACGTCGTCGCCGGCAACGGCTCAAGCATCAGCATTTCGACGGCCATCTCCGACGGTGGAAATAACAAAGGCATAACAGTTCCTGGCGGTGGGACGGTGATTCTCTCTGGTGCAAATACCTATAGCGGAACCACGCTCGTGACCGGGGGTACATTGCAGGTCGCCAATACCAGCGGCTCGGCGACCGGATCGGGCATGGTCGGCGTGGCTTCCCCGGCACGGCTGTCCGGCACCGGGACCATTACTACTGGACTAGGTGTCGACGTCGGCGGCAGACTCCAGCCGGGCACCGACGCCGCCGCCGGCACCTTGACGGTCAACGGCAACGCGCAAATCAGCGGGGCCAGCAGTCGGTACATTTGGTCCCTGTCCAACAGCGGGACCGGCTTCACCTCGGCTCCCACCGATGGAGCGAGCGACGCCGCGGGCCAGAGCCGTCTCGTTGTGAATGGGAATCTGACCTTCCAGCCCGGTACGATCGACATGACGGGCCTGGGGTCGACGGGGTTCGACAACACGAAGTTCTACAGCTGGACCGTCGCGACCGGGACCACCGCATCCATCGGTTCTCAGCCGACGTTCAACACGGTCGGCTTGAACACCGGCGGCGGGACGTTCCTCCTGTCAAGCAACGGTACAAGCGTCTTCGTTGCATTTTCCCCGGTGCCGGAACCGGCGAGCATCCTGTTCTGCTGTGCCGCCGCCGCTGCATTGACCGGCTACGTCCGTCGCCGGCGTGCGGCGCGTTAGCCGGTATTGAACTGCCGGTCGCCGGCGTCGCCGAGGCCGGGGATGATATAGCCCTTCTGGTTCAACCCCTCGTCAATTGCGGCCAGGTAAATCGGCACGTCGGGGTGCTCGGCCTGCAAGTGCGCGACGCCTTCCGTCGCCGCGATCAGGCCGAGGAACGAAATCCGCTTCAGCCCCCATTTCTTGAGCAGGCTCACCGCAGCGACGGCCGAACCGCCCGTGGCGAGCATCGGGTCGAGCACGAACGCCCGCTCGATCGTCGGCTCGGGCGGCAGCTTGTTGTAATAAGTGACCGGCTGCAACGTCTGATGGTCTCGGTAAAGGCCGAGGTGCCACACCTGCGCGGTCGGCAGCAAGTCGAGGACCGGCTCGGCCATGCCGAGGCCCGCCCGCAGAATCGGCAAAAGGCCGACTCGTTCCATGACGCGCTGCCCGGCGTAGTCGCCGAGCGGCGTCGGAACGGTGTTGGCTTCGAGTCTCAAATCGGCGGTGGCTTCGAAGAACAGAAGTTGCGATAACTGACGGACGAGCGCACGAAAGGCGGCGGGGTCGGTGGTGGATTGCCGCAGGGTCGTCTGCTTGTACCGGACGAGCGGGTGTTGCGAGACGTAGACCGGGGCGGGCATGGATGAGCTCCGAGATCAAGAACCGCGGGAGTAAGGCCGTGGGTCAGTTGCACCCACGGCCTTACGCCCGCGGTTCTTATTTGAGATTCCCGGCGTCGAACGCGTGAGGCAGCAACTCCGAAAGCTTGTACCGGCCGGTTTCGCGTTCGAGGTTGCCGAGGATCACTTCCAGGTCGCCGCCGTACTCCCAGAGTAACTGCCGGCAGGCGCCGCACGGGGGAGTCGGCGTGACCGCCGCGGTGACGACGGCGACGTGCGTAAAATTGCGGCGACCTTCGGACAGGGCTTTGAACAGGGCGACCCGCTCGGCGCAGACGGTCAAGCCGTAGGTCGCGTTCTCGACGTTGCAGCCGGTGATGACTTCGGCGTCGGCCGTGCGGAGGGCGGCGCCGACCTGGAAATTCGAGTACGGGGCGACGGCGAAGTCGCGGGCGTGCCGGGCGGCGGCGAGCAGTTCAGCGGCCGGGTCGGGCATGGATTGGCTTTCACTCCAATTCTTCAGGGAAGTAACGCACCCGCGAGCGCGGCATTGATCAGTGTGACAACGAATCCGCCGAATAGAGCCCGGCTACCGAGCTTCGCCAGGTCATGTCGCCGGTTTGGGGCGATCCCGCCGATGCCGCCGATTTGAATGCCGACCGACGAGAAGTTGGCGAATCCTGTCAGGGCAAAGGTCGTGAGCATGAACGTCCGCTTCATATGCGGGTCGTTCAAG
The DNA here is from genome assembly GCA_035494815.1 of Gemmataceae bacterium. Taxonomy (GTDB): domain Bacteria; phylum Planctomycetota; class Planctomycetia; order Gemmatales; family Gemmataceae; genus DATJGQ01. The sequence goes on along the minus strand of DATJGQ010000106.1, from coordinate 2,365 downwards.
TTACGCAGCGCGGCGAACGCGGGGTCCTTCGTTAGAGTGATGTACGCTACGTGCTCATTAGCGACCAGCTTCGTGCCGAGTAACGAACCGACCTGATGCGTTTCCGCGGGGTCGATACCCATCAGGAATGCGGCAGGGGAAAAGACCTGTCCGAAGATCCACTCGAGTGACAGCTTCTCCGGAAGGATCCACGTTCCGGGCCACCAAGCCTGGGATTGCAGCCACGCGGTGCTAACGAGGCTGAGGAGGCCGTTGAGCAGCGCAATAAAGGCCAGAAAGGCGATGAGCATGGCGGCGACGTTGAGGGCCAACCGCAGGCCGTCGGCTGCGCCTGCGGCGGCGGCATCGATGGCATTGACGTGCGCCTTCTCCACGGCCGGCGGGCGGGCGTCGCCCCGGGTTTCCGGCAGACCGGTCTCCGGCAGCAGAAGCTTGGCGATGTATAGGCTGCACGGGCACGCCATCACCACTGTCGTGAGAATGGCGACCGGCTCCGCGCCGTAGCTAATGTACACGGCCATGATTCCGCCGGAGACGTGAGCCATCCCGCTGATCATCAACGAGAGCAATTCGGATCGCGTCATCCGCGGGACGAACGGCTTGACAATAAGCGGCGCTTCGGTCTGTCCCATGAAGACGCTTGCGGAGACCGAAAGCGTCTCAGCCCCGCTCGTACCCATCAGGTACATCATGACTTTCGCCATGATTCGGACCACCCATTGGAGCACGCCGAAGTAATACAGCACGGTGAAAAAGGACGAGATGAAGATGATCGGCGGAAGGACCATGAAGCCGAAGACGAAGCCATTATCCTTGCCGAACGCCTTCGCGAGCGCCTCGCGGTCAGCCAGCGGGCCGAACACGAAGTGCGCCCCTTGATCGGCATAACCCAGAAGGGTTCGCGCCACCTCGCCGGCGGCGCGGAACACTTCCTGGACGGTGTCGTTGTGTAGCACCACGACGGCGGTAAGCAACTGCAAGACGATGCCCATACCGATCGCCCGCCAGCTTACCGCCCGCAGGTTAGCGGAGAACGCGGCGGCGACGGTCAAGAAGCAAACAGCTCCGAGCGCCGCCTGTCCGCGATAACTCCCTGCAGCATAGGCAAAATACGACGCCGCACCGAGCCCAACGGCCAGGGCCAGTATGCCAATTCGCCATATGAACGGCATCGGCTGCAAAGGGTGGTCAGGTGGCGCCGCGTCGGGACTTGCGGGCAGCGCATCGGGCCGGTCTTCGCGGTGCATTACAACTCGTGGGTCTGAAAGGCTGTTCGGTGGATCCCTTTCCCCGCGAGCTTATCGGACCGCGGGCCGAACGCCAACCGTTTCCTCGTCCCCGTCTGTCGCCGCCGCGGCGCGGGAATTGCACCTCTTTCCCCTTATAAGGGGGCGCGCTGCCGATTGCGTCCCCGTCCCCTGGTAAAGGAGGCTCGGGTTATGGCTAATAACCAAGGTACGACACGGCAGGACTGGGGCGGCAATGCCGGCTCGCGGACGAACGCCGGCGGCAACCGCGGTCAGACCGGCGGCGGTGGCAACACCGGCGTGGTGGACAAGGCGCAGGACGCGGTTTCCGGGGCGGTCGATTCGGCCAAGGAATGGGCGTCGAACGCCGCCGACACGGCCAAGGACTGGGCCTCGAACGCGACGGAGCGGACGCAGGAGTTTGTGTCCGACGCCGCCAAACACGCCGGAGAGTATTACGGCGTGGCCCGCGACGCGGTCGTCGGCGCGGAAGAGAACCTGGAGATGTTCATCCGTCGCAACCCGATCATGTCCCTCATGATCGCGTTCGGCGCGGGCGCGTTAATTGGGATGGCGGTGTGCCGCCGCGATTGACGCCTGCTACCCTAGTGGACGGACGCCGGATACTGGTTTCTATAGGCGGGGTCAATGACCCGCTTACAGAGATCGGGCTCCGGCGTTTTTTATCGAGGAGTCGGTATCGCCGAGCGATGGAAGTGAACGTGCCGCCAGCGACCGTCCTGACGATGCCAGATCCGCGTCTCCTCGAACGCCGTTGACTGCGTCCGACCATCCGGCGTCCCCCGCTGGTTGATTCGGACGTAACAAACGATGGCCACATCGCCCAACAGGCGGACCTGCGGGCGGATCATTGCGGTCCGATTCCGCGGGTGCTGCTCGTTCGAATCGAAGTAAAAATGATGGAACGCGAGCCCTTCGATCAACTGGCCGCAGCCCTCCGGCTCGAACGCGGTCAGCGACGGGTCGCAGAGTTCCTGATACGTCAGCCAGTCGCCGGCGGCGATGCAGTCGAGCAGGCGTTGGCTGAGCTGGAGCAGTTCGGCGGTGGCATCGTTGGACATGGTGGCAGTTTAGGGACGGTGCGATTGTTGTCATAG
>DATJGQ010000105.1:0-4991 GCA_035494815.1 Gemmataceae bacterium | reverse complement strand
GCGATCGGGCCGGTGCGGGGAGCCGTCCTCGTTCAGCACGGGGCCGCCGTCCACCAGGTCGTCGACGCGGATCGGGACGTTATTGACGCTGGCGACGACCGTCTGTCGGATTTCGCGCATCCGCTTTGCCTCTTCGGCCCGGAGATATGCCGACGCCTCGGCCGCGTCTTTCATGCCGAGCACCTGCTGCACCGGGTCCTGGCCGTTGCCATACAGGCCGATCGCGCGGACGACGAGGTTGGTTTGTCCCTGAATGAGGTTGTCGCCCGAGCCGTTGCCGTTGGCGTTCCCGATCGCGTTCTGTAGTTGGGCGAGCGAGATTCCGTAACGGTGCAGGCGATCGGGGTCGGGGTGGACTTCGTACCGCTTGACCGCGCCGCCGGAACAGGTGACGCCCGCGATCCGCGGCACCCGCAACAGCGCCCGCTGCAGCGTGTAGTCCTGCAGCGCCTTTAAGTCGGCGAGCGTGTAATAGGGTCGGCCGAGCGGGTCTTTCGGCGACGACAGCGTGTAGCGGAGGATTTCGCCGATCGGCGTTGCGGGCGAAATCTGCGGCGTGACGCCGGCCGGCAAAGTCGCCAGGGCGAGCCGATTGATCACGTCCTGTTTCGCCGCCTCATACGGCCGCGAATAGTCGAACTGGTTCCGCAAGTGCGCCAGGCCGAAGAGCGATTTCGAACGCGTCGAGTCCAACCCCGGCATTCCGGCGAGTGCGACTTCCAGCGGAATGGTGACGAGCCGTTCGACCTCCTCGGCCGACGCGCCGGGGTACTGTGCGACGACCTCAATGATCGCGGGCGCCGGGTCGGGATACGCCTCGACGTTGACGTTGACGAACGCGTACCCGCCGACGACCGCCAGCGTCAGGACGAGCAAAATGACGAGGAAGGGATTGGCGACGGACCAGTCGATGAGCTTGCGAACCATACATCTCCGCCGGTTCGCGACGCTTCGCAGAAGCGTGAGAGGCGCTGACGCTTCTGCGAAGCGTCGCGAACAAATGGCGGCGGGCCTGTGGAAGAGGGGCCTGAACCCCCACCCCCGGTCTCGTGCTCTGTCATGGGTGTGGGCCAGAACCCCTCATCCTCAGGCCCGCCGGCCCGAAGTCGGGGATCCGAAACGGATTGTCAGCGCGTGTCCGGTGATTTCTCCTGTGGCAAATCGGCGAGCGCGTCCTTCAGGAAGACCGACCCGCCGGTGACGACCCGCTCGCCCGGCCTGAGGCTCCCCTCGCTCGCGCTGCCGGTCCGGACGTAAACGACGTCGTGAAACCGGCGGACCACCGTCACGGTGCGGCGGACGAAGTGAAGTCGGCCCGCGTCCGGCTGAACGAAGACGACGCTCTCGCGCCCGTCCTCGACCACGGCCGTCGCAGGCAGTTCGACTTCGTCCGGACTTGGCGGCAGGTCCACGGTCACCGTCACATATTGACCGACCCTCAGGGCGCCGCCGACGTTCTCGACATGGCCGACGACGAGGGCCGTGTGCTGATTCGGGTCGATCAGGTCGCCGATCCGTTCGAGGTGACCGGGGTAAGTCGCGTCCCGCCGGCCGGGGACGCGGACGACCCACGGCAGTGGCCGCGGCAGATTCGGCCCCTGCAGGAGCGGCAAATCTTCTTCGTACACGTGCGCCCACACGGCCAGCCGGGATAGGTCTGCGATGCGGTACAGGTCGGCGGTCGTGTCGACGACGTCGCCGAAGTTGACGTTCTTCTCCAGGATCACGCCGTCGAGCGGGGCGCGGACTTCGACCCGCGCCCAGGCGGGATCGTCCACGCGACCGTCGGCCGAGTGCACCACCTTGTCCGCGATGGCACGGATGGCGTTCAGCTGGCCGTCGGTCAGCTGCCACGCCCGCAGGGTCTGCTCGGCCTTGGCGACGGCGATCAGGTCCGACTCGACCTGTTGCTCCGCCTCACGGACGCCGCGCTCGGAGGTGCCGCCTTCGGTGTAGAGCTTGCGCAGCTTGTCCCGAACTTCGCGATGGAGCTTGAGCTTCGAGACGGCGTCGACCAGCTCGCTCTTCTTCTCGCCGAGGTCCTTGCTCCAGACGACGGCGAGGAGTTGGCCGCGGGTGACCCGATCGCCGACGGCGAGGGCCCGCTCGGCGGCGCTGCCCGCGCTGGCGAGCTGGGTCGTCTCACCGTCGCCGGGCGTTCCGAGCGCGATGACTTCGCCGGCGAAGCGGGTGCGGGCCCGGGCCAGGCGGTCGTTCTCTAAAGCGAGGGTGCCGGCGAACGGCGGGAGCGATCGCGGCCGACACTGGCTCGCCACCGCGGCCGTACGCACGTCGAGCGACCGGACGACCTCGGGGGGAAGGATGAGGCTATCCGGGCCGACGCGCGTCGGCCGGGCGGCGGACGACGCCGTGACAGCGGCCTTTGCCACGCCCGCCTCCGCGTGCGCTTGCTTGTGCTGATCCAGTAACACGACGCCGACGACCGCCGCCCCCAACGCCAGGATGCCGAACAGGCCTCCCAGCACAAGCTTGCCCCAGCGGATCGCGACCGCGTGCATCATGGACGAAGAGTCCTCGAGTCGACAGCGCCCTAAAAGCAACCGGCGTGCCGTTGAGGCTTCGGTGAAAAAGTGCGAGAAATACAGGACCAACGTGAGTGCTCAGCCGTGAGCAACTCGTGGAGACTGGTCGACCATCATTCAGGCTGGTCGTCGTCCGTCCAGACGGAGCGGCCGATGGTGATGCCGAGGGCACGGATCTTCGTCCGCAGGCTGCCGCGGGTGATCCCCAGTATTCGGGCGGCCTGGACCTGGTTGCCGTTGGTCTGCTGTAACACGCGGGTGAGTAGCTTCCGCTCCATGTGGGCCAGGCAGTCGGCGTAAAGGTCTGTCGCGCCGGCCGCGAGCCGATCCTGGATGAGGCGATCGAGTCCGCCCCCGTTGGCCTCGGCGGGCTCGCGCGGCGGGGCCGGGGAGCGAACCGCCGCGGGCAAAAACTCCGGCAGCAGGACCGTCCCGCTCATTTGCAACAGGGCCTGTTTCAGGGCACTCTGCAGCTCCCGCACGTTCCCCGGCCATTCGTACTTTCGGAGCGCCTCGGATGTCTCCGGCGGGACGGCGGGACTCGGCTTATCCAGCTCCCGACCGAACCGCTTGAGGAAGTACTCGACGAGCAGGAACAGATCGTCCCCGCGGTCGCGCAGTGACGGCAGCTGAATGGGGAAGACGTTGAGGCGAAAGAACAGGTCGCCGCGGAAACGGCCGTCGGCGACCCGTTTTTCCAGCTCGGCGTTCGTCGCAGCGAGGATGCGAACGTCGGTCTGAACGATCTCGTTGCCGCCGAGCCGCTCGAACGTCTGGTCCTGCAACACACGCAAGAGTTTGGCCTGTGTCAGCGGGGCGAGGTCGCCGACTTCGTCGAGGAACAGCGTCCCGCCGGAGCACTGCTCGAACTTGCCCACCCGCCGCCGGTCCGCACCCGTAAAGGCACCCTTCTCGTGACCGAACAGTTCGCTCTCCAAGAGCGTTTCCGGAATCGCCGCGCAATTGATCACGAGAAACGGCTTGTCCGCGCGCTTGGAGTGCTGGTAAACGGCCCGCGCGACGAGTTCCTTGCCCGTGCCGCTGGGCCCGGTGATGAGGACGGTCACGTCCTGCGGGGCGACGCGGCCGATCGCCTTGTACACCTCCTGCATGGCCGCACAGCGACCGACCAGAACGTCGGCCTGAGTCTGCGCCGGTTCCGAATCGGCAACCACGGCCGGGACGTGCATCAGGCGGCTGCTCTGACATGCCCGCGCGACCAACTCGCGCAGTTGCGGCAGCTCCAGCGGCTTGAGCAGATACTCAAACGCCCCGCGCTTCATCGCCTCGATCGCCAGGTCAGTCGTGCCGTGGCCAGTGATGAGAATGACGGGGATGCGGGCGTCGCGCTTTCGGACTTGCTCGAATGTCTCCAGCCCTGACGCGTCGCCGAGGTGGATATCGAGGATGACCACGTCCGGCGGGCCGCGGTCGAGAACCGCCAGTCCCTCCGCCGCGGACGAGGCGGTGATGAGCACATATTCCGGCCCGCGAAATGCCCGCCGGAAGGCGTGCAGGATCGATGGTTCGTCGTCGATGACGAGAATGGTCGGCATCGGCTCGGTCGCCAGGGAGATCGGACGAACGGCGGGCATGTCATTTATACGCCCGACCGGGCTCGCCAGTTGCCGTCGGTTACGACGCCGCAAAAGCGCCCGACATCGCCGGCAATCGCAGCACGAACGACGCGCCCCCGTCGGGCCGATTCTTTCCCCGGAGTGTGCCGCCGTGGTCTTCGACGATCCGCTTCGAAACGCTCAGTCCCAGGCCGAGGCCGGTCTCTTTGTCGCTGACGAACGGCTCGAAGAGTCGCGGCTGGATGGATGCCGCGATGCCGGGGCCGGTGTCGGACACGCTGAGCTCGACGGCGTCCTGGTCGCCCCGCAGGCATACTTCCAGCCGGCCGCCGTGGGGCATCGCGTCCAGGGCGTTGAGCAGGAGGTTCACCAGAACCTGCTTGAGCTGGTCGGCGTCGGCTTCCGCCACAATCGAGGTCGACGGCCGGTCGAAGTTGACTTCGACCTTTTGCTTGACCGCGCGACCTCGGACGAGGCTCAAGACGTGGTCGACCAGCGGACCCAGGTCCAGTTCCGCCCGCTGCAGTTTCGGCGGGCGGGCGAAGTCGAGGAACGTCTGCAACGATCGCTCGATCCGTCGAATTTCCAGTTCGATTACCGACAAATCCTCGGCCGGCAGACTCTTGGCGGCGGTCTCCTCACGGCCGGCTTGGACCAGCATCTTGATCGATGTGAGCGGGTTGCGGATCTCGTGGGCGACGCCGGCGGCGAGGCGGCCGACGGCGGCAAGCTGCTCGGCTCGCAGCACCTCCCGCTCCCGCTGTTGCAACTGCTGCACGACCTGCTCGACCTGCCCGGCGAGCCCGCGCATCTGTTCGTTGAGTCCGTCGAGGTCCCCGGGGTCGGGCATGACGACGGCGGGCAGGTCCTG
>DATJGQ010000104.1:0-2622 GCA_035494815.1 Gemmataceae bacterium | reverse complement strand
TATCTTGCCGCCGAGGCCGCTCGACATACCACGTTCGATCGCGTGAGCGTGATTCCTACCTGTGTTGACCCGGTGATTTATCCACTGGCAACACATGACGAGCGAGACGGAATCCACCTCGTCTGGGTCGGCTCGCACAGCACCCTTCGCGGCCTGGAACGGTTTGGCCACGTGCTCTCGGCGATTGGCCGGGAAGTGCCCCAAGTGCGCCTGAAACTGATCTGCGACCAATTCCTCGAACTCCCCGACCTGACGATTGAGCGGTGTCTGTGGAATGGTCAGACCGAAGCGAGAGAGATTGCCGCGGCCGATGTGGGCATCAGCTGGGTGCCGGACGATTCGTGGAGCCGCGGCAAGTGTGGGCTCAAGGTACTCCAATACCAGGCAGCAGGGCTGCCGGTCATCGCCAATCCGGTTGGCGTGCAGTCCGAGATGGTCCGGGACAATGAGACCGGCTTCCTGGCTACCACGGCTGGCGACTGGGTGGCGGCGGTTCGGCGACTGACGGATGCCGCGCTGCGGCGGCGGCTCGGTGGAAGCGCCCGGCGGGAGGTCGAAGCGCGATACAGCGTTGCGGCCGGCGCCCGGCGATGGCTTGCAGTGCTGCGGGGAATGGCTCCACTCCTCAGGCAGTCGGGGTGAAGCTCGTCCATGTTCAGCAACCTCGTTCGAAAACTGCGAAGCCTCGCGCAGATGGACGCTCTCTCGACCGTCCGTAAAGGGGACCGTCGCTGGCGGCTCTCGCCGGCCGGGGCGGCACTCTTCGGCCCGGCCGGCCCAGACCTCGACACCTGGCTGGCCAGCGGAATGGCCACGGTCGTCAAGTCCAACCCGGCACGTACGGTCTATCGCGTCGAATTGCCTGGAGCGACGGTATTCGTCAAACACTGCAAAATCAGCGGCCCCCGGGCCTGGGGGCGTGAGGTCATCCGCCCCCCCAAGGCTCAACTCGAATTCGAGAACACCCTCGCCTTGCGCGAGCGCGGCGTGGCCGCCATCGAACCACTGGCGTGGGGCGGCCCCGACTCACGATGGCCTGGGGAGAGCTTCCTCATCACGCGGGAACTGACGGACGCCACTCCATTCGTCTATTACCTCCAGCATGTGCTGCCGGAGCTCCCCGCGAAGGAACACCGCGCTGACCGACGGAGGATTGCGAGGTCGCTCGGCGAGTTCGTCGCCCGGCTGCATGACGCCGGTGTGGCTCACCCCGATCCTCACCCCGGCAATCTCCTGGTCGAGTTGCCTCCGAACCGCATTCCGCACTTCGCCCTGATCGACCTGCACGCCGTGAGTGTCGGTCGGCCGCTCTGTCGGCGGGAAAGTAACAAGAATCTCGTCCTCTTCAACCGTTGGTTCCAGCTCCGGGCTAGCCGCGCCGATCGGGTGAGGTTCTGGCATGCTTACCGTTATGCGCGCATGACGCTCCCCGCCCCGAGCCGCGATGAATTGCGAATGGGGGCCAAGGCACTCGAACGCGACACGATCGTTTCCAACCTGCGCTTCTGGGCCGGACGCGAGTCCCGCTGCCTTGGAACTAACCGCTACTTCCGGCGTATCCGAGGGGGGGATTTTCGGGGATTCGCTGTTCGGGATTTACCCGATGAGTTCCTTCAGCACTTGCTCGCCGATCCGGACGCCCTGCTACGCGAGCCCCAGACTCCGCTCTTCAAGGACTCGCGGACATCCACCGTGGCGGTGCTGAACATGCCGACGCTGACGGGAGTCGTGCCGGTCGTTCTGAAGCGCGTCAATGTGCGATCCCGCTGGGAGCCCTTCAAAAACCTCCTCCGCTCCTCCCAGGTCGTGCGCTCGTGGGTCAGCGGCCATTCCCTGCGCGATCGGTGTCTGCCAACCCCTCGACCCCTCGCGGTGTTCCACCGCTATCGCGCTGGCTTGGCCGCGGAGGGATATCTCCTGACGGAACTGGTCCCCGAGCCGGCGCCGTTACGTGGCGAGGACAGGAAGCCGGCGCTTGCGTTGGCAAGGCTCCTGCGAGCCATGCACGATCGCGGTGTGTCGCATCGCGATCTCAAGGCAGCCAATGTGTTGCTCGGCCGCGGGAGCGAACCGATGCTCATCGACCTGGTTGGCGTGCGAACGTGCGTTCGTCTGAGCGACACCCAACGGGCCAAGGAACTGGCCCGGCTGAACGTCAGCTTTCTCGAGAGCGCCGCGGTGTCCGCGACGGATCGGTTGCGCTTCCTCCGGACTTATCTCGCCGCCGGTGTGGGCTTTCAGGTGGACTGGAAAAGCTGGTGGAAGTTGGTATTCCGGGCGACAGCGGCGAAGGTCGCGAAGAATCGCCGCAATGGCCGCACACTCGGATGAGCCAGTACAACCGGCGAAATGTGAAGTGGCGGTCGCTAGAGTGCCGAAATACCACGGGTACGCCTGATGTCAGGCAACAAACCGCGCCCGGGGCGATTCGCATGCCGTTGCCGACGACGCGTACGTGTGCCGCTTGCCGTGTCGTGGCTCTCCTCACGGTGGTGACCGTTCTGGTCCTGGTGCCATCAGGCTGTGGCTTCTTCGAACAGGATCGCCAGCCGGACCAGCTCGTCCGCCCGACCCCAACCGCCGAACAGGCTCCGCCACCGACCCCGGTCACTCTTCCCGGCA
>DATJGQ010000103.1:0-3464 GCA_035494815.1 Gemmataceae bacterium | reverse complement strand
CGCACGGCCGCGAGCAACGCCGATCGCGTGTACTTCTGGTGCGGATCGGTCAGCCGCGGCGCCCGCTGGTACGGGATCACCATTAGCATCGACGAGCCGAGCGTGCTGCCGGCGATTTCGAGCGGTGAGGGCCGGTCGCTGTCCCGCTGATGGCAGCGAACGCAGCCGAGATGCGCGACCAGCCGCTGCCGACTCACGAACGCGGACGGGTATTTATCCTTCGCCGCCACGCCTCGATAGGCTTTGATCGAGTCATGCGTCGGGCGGTCGAGCGTGAACCGCGGCAGCGTCTTGCCCGACAGACATCCGTTACGATCATCGGTCGCCGTGATCAGCGTCTCCGCGACGGTTTCGTGGCCGACCCCGGGATGGCAAGCGGCGCAGCGTTTCTCGCGGACCAGCGCTTCGCCCGCGGCCTTGGCCCCGCGTACTCCCAAGCGACGGGCGACCCGCGTCATCTCTTCCTGCGTCGGTGCGACGGCCTCGCGGTCGCGCGGTGCCGGCTTTGACCAGAGCAACAGGAATGCCGCGATATCGCGCGCCGCCTCTGGCGTCAGTGGCACGCGCGGCATCCGACCGTCGGGGTAGCGGGCGTGCGGGTTACCGAGAAACGCCGCGAGTTCGGCGGCCGGCAGTCGTTCGGTCAGGCCGGTCAACGGCGTGCGATCGAGTTCCGGGTGTTCGTCGCGACTCGCATCCGGCATCGAGTGACAGGCCGCACACCCCAGATTGATGAACGTCCGCCGCCCGACGCGGTGATCGCCCGTGTTTTCCGGCTGCGGCTTCGTCTCATGACCGACTAAGTATTCGGCGACGAGCCACCGCTCGACGAATCCTGCGCGGTCATCGGCGAACAGCGCCGGCATTCGGGCGTCCGATCGAAGATTCGCCGGGCCCGCGAGCCAGTCGAGGAGCCAGCCGCGGTCGATGCGTCGGCCCGCGTCGGCCAGCGACGGCCCCGGCGGTGGGGCGGCGACACCGGGAAACGCGCCGGCATGACATCGGGCACAGCCGAATCGCTCCACGGCCACGCGGCCCCGCTCGGCGAGTTGTTCGCGCCCCAAGGTTTCCGGGACTTCCGCAGCTTTGTGGTACAGGTGCCATGCCGGCAGCGGCTCGCGCGAGAACGTCGGCCCCCGCCACCAGAGTTGCAATCGGGCCGGCCGTTCGGCCCGCGAGCGATAGCGGATTCGAACCGGATACAACCCGACGTCGCGGATCAGCTCCTGCCGGCAGTCGAGTTTTACCGTTTCAGTGTCCCCGCGGCCGTCGAGGACGGTGATGCCGTCAATCTCGGCCGTCACTTCGCCGCAGACAAACCCGTCAAAGCGAATCGGGCCCGGGTCCTTGACGTAGAGGGTCCCGGTCCAGACGGCTTCGAACGGACCGGGCGGAATGCGCGCATGGGGATTGGAACGGCCGAGGCTGAAAGCCGGTTTCGCCTCGATGCGATCGAACGCCGCGCCGGCGTCGACGAGCGACCGGTAGTTCGCGATCAGCCCGGGGCGCAGGCTGTCGAAGTCGGCATCGTCGCGATTCTGCGCCGCGACGGACGGACCGATCGGCGACAACAACGCGAATGCGGCCATCGCGACGACCGTGATCAGGCTTATCCCGCGAATCGACCGCATCGGGCACCTCGCTCCGTGTCGATTGCAGCAGACGCCGATGCAGCGGTCAAGAAAATCGCGTCGCCGCCAAGCGGGCGGGTCCTCCCCCGCGGCGTGTGGGTCGGGTGACCGCCCGGAATCCGTCGTACCGCCTCGGGCCGCGGTCGATACCATATCTCTTGGCGACGACTTCCTGCCGAGCGGTATCGAAATGCCAGCCTTTACCATCCGAACTTACCGCCCCGAAGACTTGCCGCGGATCTGCGCGATCACGATCGAAGGGTTCGACGGCGTCTCGATCGACCGAAACATCGAGACGCAGTTCGGTCCCGTCGGCGGCCGCGACTGGGCCGCCCGCAAGGCCAAGTCGATCGAATTCGATTGCTCGATGCAGCCGGACGGTATCTTCGTCGCGGAAGCGGACGGGATCGTCGTCGGCTACATCACGACGTATCTGGACGAGTACGCGCGGATCGGCCGAATCCCGAACCTGGCGGTGGCCGCCACGCACCGCGAGCACGGGATCGCGACCGCCTTGATCCGCCACTCGGTGGACTGGATGCGCGACCGCGGCATGGCGATGGCCAAGATCGAGACGCTCGAACAAAACACCCGGGGCCAGTCGCTGTATCCGAAACTCGGCTTCGTTGAAGTCGCGCGGCAGATTCATTACGTCATGCCATTAAGCCGTCAAGAACGGGGGGCGTAAGCCCGCGGGTTGCGTCACCCACAGGCTTACGCCCGCGGTTCTTTAAGAAGACCTTGTTCGCCATGACCGACCAGACCGCCCCCACCGAAGAAAGCCGCCTTGAAGACTTGCTTAGCGAGCCGACGCCCGGCGTCGTCGAGACGATGCGCCGGCTCGACGGCGATGTCCTGGTGTTAGGCGTCTCCGGCAAGATGGGGCCGACGTTGGCGCGGATGGCGAAACGCGCCTCGGATGCGGCCGGCGTCCGGCGAAAAGTCATCGGCGTGGCGCGGTTCACCGGCGGCGGAGAAGAGCCGCTCAGGGCACACGGCGTCGACACGATCCGCTGCGACCTGCTCGACGAGGAAGCGGTCGCCCGATTGCCGGACGTGGCCAATGTCGTCTTCATGCCCGCACGGAAATTCGGCTCGACCGGCGACGAAGCCACCACCTGGGCGGTCAACAGTTACCTTCCCGGGATCGTCGCCCGAAAGTTTCGCGACAGCCGGATCGTCGCTTTCTCCACCGGCAACGTCTACGCGCTGACCCCGACGAACAGCCACGGCCCGTCCGAAGACGATCCGCCGCAGCCGGTCGGCGAGTACGCGATGAGCTGTCTCGGCCGCGAGCGCGTCTTCGAGTATTTCAGTCGCTCGTTCGGCACGCGCGTGGCAATCGTTCGCCTCAACTACGCGACCGACCTGCGCTACGGCGTCCTCGTGGACCTCGCCCGCCAGGTCTTCGCCGGCGAACCGATCGACCTGACGATGGGCCACTTCAACACGATCTGGCAGGGCGACGCGAACGCGATGGCGTTGCGGGCGTTCGAGCGGGCCGCGAGCCCGCCGTGGATCCTGAATGTGACCGGCCCCGAGGTGTTATCGGTCCGCGAAGTCTGTGAGCGGTTCGGCAGGAGGATGGGCCGGCCGGTACGACTTACCGGGAGCGAGGCGCAAACGGCACTCCTCAACAACGCCCGGCGCGGCTTGGAGTTGTTCGGCCCGTTGCGAGTGAGCACCGACCGGCTGATCGAGTGGGTCGTCGACTGGGTGGCCCGCGGCGGCCGATGTCTCGGCAAGCCGACGCACTTCCAGGCCCGCGACGGGCGGTTTTGACGTCGTGCTATTTGTAGGGTGGGTCGAGTGAAACGAGGCCCACCATTCGCG
>DATJGQ010000102.1:0-2946 GCA_035494815.1 Gemmataceae bacterium | reverse complement strand
GGCCGGCGCGTTCACGGGCGCTTCGCGCCGCCGCGCCGGTCGGTTCGAACTCGCCCATCGTGGTACGCTGTTCCTCGACGAAGTGGGTGAACTACCGGAGGAAACGCAGGTCCTGCTTTTGCGCGCACTGCAAGAACGGGTCATCGAGCGGGTCGGCGGCGGCGAGGCGATCCCCGTCGATGTCCGAGTCATCGCGGCGACTCATCGGGACCTGGGCGTCGCGGAGTCCAATGGCGAATTCCGGGCCGACCTGTTTTATCGGCTCAACGTGTTCCCGATTCGGGTCCCGCCTTTGCGCGAGCGCCGCGAGGACATTCCGGATCTGGTCCGGCACTTCGTCCACCACTTCGGCCGACGCCTGGGAAAGTCAAATGTGCAGGTGCACCCTGACACTTTGCAGGCGCTCGCCGCATATCCTTGGCCGGGAAACGTCCGCGAGTTGGAGAACATCATCGAGCGGGCGATGATCGTGACCGCCGGCGAGCAACTGGAAGTTGACACGCGGTGGCTCGAATCGGCTGGCGCCCGCGTTACCGACGGTCTGGAATCGGGCGCCCTTTCCGATCTGGAGCGCCGGGCAATCGTGGACGCGCTCAATCGCAGCCACGGACGCGTCTATGGCCCGAACGGGGCGGCCGCGGCCCTTGGCGTTCGGCCAACCACGCTTTATGGCAAAATGCGCAAGTACCACATCAGCAAGCATCCGACGACCGACGGCTCGTTGTGACGACAGATGGTCATTTTGACCAATCTTGGTCACAACGGCCGCGCGACCCTTTCGGCTGCACCGACGGGTTTTCTGGCGCAACCGCCCTTCCCGCAAGATGGTTCGACCCAATCACATTTCTCAGAACCGCGCCGGTACGCCGCTCGCTTTGGACGGGCCTCTTCGACCACACCCCAAAGCGGAGAGCGACTCATGGCGTTCGTCGTTTGCGAGCCTTGCAGGGACTGCAAGTACACCGACTGTGTCGTCGTCTGCCCGATGGACTGCTTCTACCAGGACGACACCATGCTTTACATCGACCCGGTGGAATGCATCGACTGCGAGGCGTGCGTCCCCGAGTGCCCGGTCGAGGCGATTTTCCATGACACGAACGTTCCCGCGCCATGGCAGGAGTTCGTGCAACTAAATGCGGAGCGAACGGCAGCACTGAAGGCAACCGGCGGAAACATCTGCGAACGTCAGCCGCCGAAAGAAGGGCCGGCGTGCCGACGGGCAGGCGGAATCACAACGTGAACTCCTTAAGTGCGTCGCGGTCGAGTTCGACGCCCAACCCCGGCCCGGTCGGGAGATGCAGAAAGCCCTCCGCGTCCGGCCGCAGCGGCGTCGTGATCAGGCGATCGATGTACGGCGACGGCGTCAGGAACTCGACGTAACGGGCGACGGGCAATGCTGCCGTGAGGTGCAGGTCGGTCGCCAGCCCGATCGCCGTGTTCCAGCCGTGCGGGACCAGTTGGATGTTATGTTCGTACGCCATCCAGCCGATCCGCCACGCCTCCGTCAGTCCGCCGCACTTCGTGCAGTCCGGTTGGATGATGTCCACGGCGTGGTTCTGCAGGAACGGCCAGAAACTCTGCCGGCGTGTGAGTACTTCGCCCGTGGCGATCGGCACCGGCGAATGCCGGCGGAGTTCGACGTAGCCTGCCAGGTCGTCGGGCGGCAGGGCCTCCTCGAACCAGACGACGTCGTATTCGGCGAGCATCTGCGCGGTCCGCAGCGCCCATTTGTAGCCGTGCGGCCAGAACGCGTCGCTGCCGCCGGCGTCGACCATCAGTTCGACGTCGCCGCCGACCGTTTCGCGGGCGGTGCGGACGAGCAGTTCGTCGAATTTCGCGTCGCGGCGGCCGAACGGCTTCCAGCCGAGCTTGATCGCCTTGAACCCGCGGGTCGTCGCGTGTCGCAGTTTCTCGTGGAGACGGTCCGGTTCATCGAACAGGAGCGAGCCGTACGGTTTGATCCGGTCGCGGTAGATGCCGCCGAGCAGGCGCGCGACGGGCTGACGGCAAACTTTGCCGAACAGGTCCCACAGAGCGATGTCGATGCCGCTGATGGCATGCTCGACCGCCCCACCGCGGCCTTGCCAGAACGTGTGTTGCCGCAGCTTTTCGGACACGCGGGCCGGCTCGTCGGCTCGTTCGCCGATCAGGAGCGGTCGGAGCAGTTGCACCGCAGCGCCGACGAGGGCGGCACTGGTCATCGCGCTGCCGATGCCGACGAGTCCGTCGTCGGTAATGACTTCGACGATGGTGTGCAGGTTATCGTCGGGCTTGAGCTCCTCGGCCCAGCCGCCTTCAACCGTGCCGCCGGCGAGGCCCGTGAGGCGAAGATCGGCGATGGTCATGGGGGGCCTTTGTTTAGCCCGCCGTTTACGGCGGGTGGGCGAGAAAGTCCGCGTGAATAGGGAAGTCTGTCGTCGTTTGCCCGGTTTCCCGCCGTAAACGGCGGGCTAACTGAGCGGACGCTGTCGCCACGGAATCGGCATCGTCGGCATTCGGCGATGCCGGTCCTTCCGCTCGTCCTTCGGCCGGTCCTTGAACCAGGTGACGAACCGCACCAACTGTTTGACCGCCTCCTCATACGCCTGCCGGCCCTTCTCCGCTGTCGCCAACTCGGCCTCGCCCAGGACGCCCGTCTCGGAATAGCTGCTCGTCCACGAAATCACTGTCGCCGGGCCGGCGGCGAACAGGTCCACCCAGTTGAACGGACTCCCCTCCTCGTTGAACGAGATCGTCCCCGACTTGATCTTGTCCTTGCGAACGTTGTCGCCGTCGAGATACAGATACAGCGACGTCTCCAGCTCGCACGCGTGCGAGCAGCCGCCGGGAAATTTGCTTTGCCGCCAGCGGGGCATGAACTCCTTATCGACCGACAGGAGTTGCCACCAGGCGCAGCAAATGCATTCCGCGTCTGTCTCCAGATTCGTGCGGCGGGCCACGAGATCC
>DATJGQ010000101.1:0-3494 GCA_035494815.1 Gemmataceae bacterium | reverse complement strand
TTGAGCGATAGGCCTTTCAGCCCGTCGCGGTAGTGGATCAGGATGCCGAACGGCGCGCCGCGGTTGAACGGCGGGATCGTCACGAGGTCCCGCAGCGTGGATTTCCCCGGGCCGAGTTCCGCGGCCATCGCGGCGTCGGCGAGCTTCGGCGACCAGAGTCCGTCGTCGGCCGCCTGCCACAGCGCGTCCCCACCCAAGAACTGCACGCGATCGACGCCCGTCTCGCCACCGGCGCGGGCCTCGACGACCGATTGCAGGACTTCCAATGCGTGAAAGTCGTACGACTCGAACCCGCCGCTGTGGATCGACACGGCCTCGGTGATCGTCGCTTGCGGCGGAATCTCCATCGGCGGCCGGCGTTGGGCGAGCGGCACCGAGCTGCCGGCCATCAGCGGAAACTTCATCGTCGCCGCGGTGTCGTACATCTCCTTCGCCCAGTCCCACCGGTAGGAGAAGTGCTTGTCGTTGAAGACGGGCACCACCCGACCGGACCGGCGGAAGACGGCGACGATCTCGTCGAAGAACCGCTTGCGCGGGTACTCGCGCACGCCTTTGGCGTTGACCGGGTAATTGCCCTGCTCGGCGATCGACAGCACGGCATCGACGGCGAGTTCCTTGCCGCCGAGACACAGCGCCCCGTCGATGGTGGCGAACAGCGGGATCTGATAGTCCTTGCCGACGCCGCGGGCCATGTCGCCGGCGGGGAACTGGTCGCAATAGAAGCTGACGACGCGGACGCCCGGCTCGGTCATTTTGCCGTTGAAGAGGTACGGTTCGAGGAAGTTCTCCATGAACACGTGCGCGTGACTGCGGTACGTGAACTCGGTGAAGATCGCGGCGACTTTGGGCGGCTCGCGATCCGGGGCCGCCATGGCACCCGATAAAGGAAACAGCGCTGCGGAAGCGCCGAGGAACGAGCGGCGGTCGGTCAGGTGCGTCGTCATTTGGACTCCTTCTTGTTCCACGCCCGCTTCATGAGCGTCAGCCAATTGCCGTGCATGATGCCGCGGATGTCGTCCGCCGAGTAGCGGCGTTTTTCGAGAATCGGCGGCAACTTTTGCAGGTCGGCGATGGTATCGAGGTCGGCCGGCGATTGCTCGGTGCCGAAACCGCCGTCGAGATCGGTGCCGATGGCGGAATGGCGCGCGGAGCCGGCCAGCTGGCAGACGTGGTCGATGTGGTCGGCCACGTTCTCCAATGTGGCGTTGCGGCGGATGTTGCCGGGCCCCTGGCCGCAGCCGACGTCGAGCATCCAGCAGTCGAGGGCCGCGCCGATCACGCCGCCGCGCTCGACGATCTTCTTGATGTCTGAATCCCGCAACTGCCGCTGGCGGTCCACCAGCGTCCGGCAGTTGTGATGGCTGGCGAGCACGACACCGCCGAACTGATCGAGGGCCTGGTCCATCGCGTCGTCGGCGAGGTGCGTCACGTCGAGGATCATGCCGGCCGCTTCCATCGCCCGCAGCAGGGCCGGCCCCTGTTCATTGAGCGGCCCGGGCGTGCCGGTGCCGTGGCTGTAACGACCGTTGCCGTAGTGCGACAGGCTGACGATCCGCAGCCCGGCCGAGTACCACTCGCCGACGTCGTCGGGCGAGAGGATCGGATCGGCACCTTCCATGCTGATGACGAAGCCTAGGAGTGGGCCGCCCGCTCGCTCACGCTCGCGGCTCTGACGGTCCAAGTATGTCTGCCACTCGCGGACGTGGGCGTCCAGTTTCGGCCAATCGCTCAGGATGCGGATGACGCCGCGCCGCTCCAGCGCCCGATAGTAGGCGAGTTGACCGAGGGCCATCGCGTTCGCCGCCTCGGCCGACTCGTAGCCCGACTTCGGGATGAAGCCGAGCTGCACGCCGAAACGGTCATGCCGCGCGAGTAGAGTCGCGGAGACGACCGCTACGTGACCTTCTCGCAGCGCCGGCAACGTGACCGTGTTCACGCCGCGGCCCGGCCCCTTGTAGCCCGCCTCGATCTCGCGGCGACGGACGTCGGCGACCGGTTTTGTGATGTCGCGATTCCATTCCAGCGCGTTCCAGGCGAGGTCGAGGTGCCAATCGAAGGTCAGCATGGTCGATTCCTTTGCCGTTTAGCCTTGTTCCGCCGACGCGGGAGTGCCGTCGTGGAAGCTCTTCGTGGGATCGATCAGGAACCACATCGACGCGGCGATCAGAAAAGCCGCGACGTAGACGTTGAACAAGGCGTTCCAACTGTAATGGTTGAAGACCCAGGCGCCGATGGCCGGCTGGATCGCGTTGCCCATGTTGCCGACGAGGTTGATAAAGCCGGCGGCCGTGCCGGAGTATCGGCCGCCGATGTCGACGATACTCGCCCAGTTGGCGCCCTGGCCGAAGTCGAACGCCCCGCCGGCAAGACAGAGGAGCAGCACGGCCACGTCCGGATCATGAACGAATTTCACGCTGTAGATCGCTGCGGCGGCGGTCGTCAATCCAGCGAGCGGAAACAGGGCACGGCCGAACCACTTCCGCCCGGTGCGCCGCACGACGACGTCGCTCAACCAACCGCCCAAGAGACAACTGGCCCCGCCGTAAAGCAGCGGCTGCTTCCACACGCTCTGCGAGCTGCTGAAAGTGACGCCGTGCACGTCCTCCAGGTAGCGCGGCATCCAACTGACAAAAAACGACCAGCCGAAACTGCCGAAGATGTAGAACATCGCCATCGCCCAGAGACTTCGGCTCTTCAAAAGAGCCGTCCACATGCCCGGCTCGATGTGGCCGTGCGACTCAGTCTGTTCGTGTTCGCGGCCCGAGCGGATGACGGCCAACTCCGCGCCATTGACGCCCGGATGGTCTCCCGGGTCGTTGCGGAACCAAGGATAGAAGAGCACGCACCACAAGACGCCGAGCAGGCCGGCGACCCAGAACCCGACGCGCCAGCCGGCCACGTCGCCGAGTCCCGCGACGCCGAGCAGGGAGCGGAACTGCGACATGTTCGCCCATCGAACCAGGGCGTCGAACAGGAACGGGCTGAACGCGCCGCCCCAGCGGGCCGCGAGCCACAACGCCCCGCCGGCCCGTCCGCGAACCGCCGGCGACAACCAGGACGATTGGACGCGGGCCATGTTCGGATACGCCCCGGCCTCGCCGACGCCGAACAGGAAGCGATAGATGATCAGGGACAGAAACCCCGTGGCAGAGCCAGTCAGAAGTGTGAACAGCGACCAGGCGAGCACGATTCGCGTCAGAGTGAGTCGCGCGCCGAAACGGTCGCCGAGCCAGCCGCCGGGAATGTCAAAAAGGGCGTAGGCCAGCCAGAACGCGCCGAGCACCAGCCCCATCCGTTCGTCATCGATGCTTAGCTCGGTCTGGATTTCACGCTGCACGCGGACAATGCAAACGCGGTCGAAGTACGTCAGAAACGACAGAACAAGCAGAAACGCCATGACGCCATGGCGAACATGCGTCGGCCGGGAGCTCGTCGGGAAAACGTCCAGTGGCGCGGACATGGCTGGGCTCAAACCGGCGTAGTGGCGGGATACG
>DATJGQ010000100.1:0-2004 GCA_035494815.1 Gemmataceae bacterium | reverse complement strand
TAGACGCGTTCGTGCTCGCCAAGTTGGACGCGAACGGTTTAGCGCCGGCGCCCGAAGCGGATCGCGTCACCCTCATCCGGCGGCTCAGCCTCGACTTGCTGGGCCTGCCGCCGGCGCCGTGCGAGGTGGACGAGTTCGTCGCCGACGCGCGGCCGGACGCCTACGAACGGCTGGTCGATCGCGTACTCGCCTCGCCGCACTACGGCGAGCGCTGGGCCCGCCACTGGCTCGACGCCGCCCGCTACGCCGACTCCGATGGCTTCGAAAAGGACAAGTCCCGCCAGGTCTGGTTCTACCGCGACTGGGTGATCAACGCCCTCAACCGCGATCTGCCCTACGATCAGTTCATTACCGAACAGATCGCCGGCGACCTGCTGCCGAACGCGACGCAGGACCAGATTGTCGCCACGGGCTTCCTGCGCAACTCAATGATCAACGAGGAAGGCGGCGTCGATCCCGAACAGTTCCGCATGGAGGCGATGTTCGACCGCATGGACGCGATCGGCAAAGGCATCCTCGGCCTGACCATCCAATGCTGCCAGTGCCACAACCACAAGTATGACCCGCTCACGCAGGCCGACTACTATCGCATGTTCGCCTTCCTGAACAACGACCACGAGGCGAACGTCGCGGTCTACACGGCGGACGAACAAATGCGGCGGGCGGACATATTCCGGCAGACCAAGGCGGTCGAAGACGACCTCCAGCACCGCCACCCGAACTGGCGCGACCAGATGCACGCCTGGGAGGACGCGGTCCGCGGCAACCAGCCGAAGTGGGTCGTCGTCCGCCCGGCGGTGGACGACATCTCGACCGGCGGGCAGAAGTACCTGCCGCAGCCGGACGGGTCGTTCCTGGCGCTCGGTTACGCGCCGACCAAGCACACGGTGAAAATGACCGTGCGGACGGACCTGCCGGCGATCGCCGCGTTTCGACTGGAACTCATGACCGATCCCAATTTGCCGCTCGGCGGGCCGGGGCGGTCGCTCAAAGGGACCGGAGCGCTGAGCGAGTTCCGCGTCGAGGCGGCCTCGGCGAACGCCCCCGGCAAGATCGAGAAGATCAAGCTGATCAAAGCGACGGCCGACTTTAACGCGCCGGAGGCGCCGCTCGAGGCGATGTACGACGACCGCAGCAAGAAGAAGCGCGTCACCGGGCCGATCGCATTCGCGATCGACGGTAACAACGACACTGCGTGGGCGACCGACGCCGGCCCCGGTCGCCGAAACCAGCCGCGACAGGCCGTCTTCGCCGCCGAGCATCCGATCGGCCACCTCGGCGGCACGGTCCTCACTTTCTACCTGACGCAGAACCACGGCGGCTGGAACAGCGACGACAATCAGAATCACAACCTGGGCCGGTTCCGCCTGTCGGTGACCACCACGCCGGGGGCCGAAGCCGATCCGCTGCCAGCGCGCGTCCGGGCGATCATTGAGGCCCCGCGCGACCACCGGAGCGCCGCCGAAGAGGCGGCGGTCTTCCGCTATTGGCGGACGACCGTTTCCGAGTGGAAGTCGGCCAACGACAAGATCGAGTCTTTCTGGAAACAGCACCCGGAGGGCTCGTCGCAGCTTGTGCTGCGGCCGCGGCAGTCGCCGCGCGACACGCACATTCTCAAACGCGGCGACTTCTTGAAGCCCGACAAGTCGGTGACTCCCGGCGTGCCCGAAGTGCTGCACCCGCTGCCGGTCGACGCGCCGGCGACGCGGCTAACGTTCGCGAAGTGGCTCGTGGACCGCAAATCGCCGACGACCGCGCGGGCATTGGTCAACCGCGTCTGGCAGGCCTATTTCGGCACGGGGCTGGTCGTTACCAGCGAAGACCTCGGCACGCAGAGCGAACCGCCGTCGCACCCGGAACTGCTCGACTGGCTGGCGGTCGAGTTCATGGACCGCGGGTGGAGCATGAAGCAGTTGCACCGGCTGATCGTGACATCGGCGACGTACCGGCAGTCGTCGTCTGTAGCCGGGGTCACTGACCCCGGGTCGCGTGTCCAATGGGCCC
>DATJGQ010000099.1:0-6161 GCA_035494815.1 Gemmataceae bacterium | reverse complement strand
GACGCGCCCAAATGGTCGGCGATGCACTGGCCCATCTCCAACCGGCTGAGCCGGTCCGGCCCGCCGACGTGCACAATACCGGCGAAGTCCGACCGGGCGATTTCGACGAGTGCGGCCGCGGCCGCGGGCATGGCCAGCGGCGTTCGCCACTCGTCGGCGAACATCGTCACGGGCCCGCCCTCACGGAGACTCGCGATGAGCCCGTCGAAGAAACCCGGGCGGCCGGTCAATGTCGGGCCGAAAAGCAGACTCACTCGCGCGACGACGCTGCGCGGCGCGGCCAGAGCCGCGGTCTCGCCGTCCGCCTTCGTGTGGCCGTACGCCGAGAGCGGCTGCGGCGGGTCGGTCTCGCGGTACGGGGCACGCTCCCCGTCGAAGACCAGGTCGGTCGAAACGTACGCGAACCGAACGCCCGCCTCCGCGGCCAGCTCAGCGAGGCGCGCCGTCGCGTCCACATTGACGCGGCGGGCCCGCTTCGGGTCCCGGTAGCATTCGTCCACGCGCGCCATCGCCGCGGCGTGAATCACCGCCTCCGGCCTCGCGTCGTGAAACGGCACGGGCATCGACGCGGTGTCGGTCAGGTCCACGACCTGCAGCGACACCCCGCAGACTTCGCCGCGGGCCGTTCCGCTCCAGGCGACGACCTCCTCGCCGCGGTTCCGCAAATGACGGAGCAGATAACCGCCGAGTTGTCCGCTGGCACCCGTCACGAGCCAACGCATGAGACGCCTCCACGCCGTCGAACCAACTTCGCAGCGCGTCGCCGTGCTTGGCAGCTCGCGCCGGGTTACTTATATTGACAACGTCTGCCCCGCCCCGGCCAAGCCGCCGTTTGCCACCTGGTGATGTCCTCATTGGCCACTGACTTTCCCGCAATCACCCCCCGACAGGCAGAACGCCTCGCCGCCATGTTCTCGGCGATTCTGCCCGTGAACCGGTTTTACGCGAAGAAACTTGCGGGTTTCAAAAGCCCGGGGGGACAAGCCCCCCGGCTCGCCGAATTGCCGTTCACGACGAAGGCCGAGATCGTCGCGGACCAGGAAGAGCACCCGCCGTACGGGTCGAACCTGACCGAGTCCGTCGAGCGCTACACCCGCCTGCATCAGACGTCCGGAACGAGCACGGGCCGGCCGTTGCGCTGGCTGGACACGCCGCGAAGCTGGGAGTGGATGCTTGAATGCTGGCGGCACAAGTTCGCGTTCATGCGACTGGCCGCTGACGAGCGGTTTTTTTTTCCGTTCTCTTTCGGCCCGTTCCTCGGGTTTTGGACCGGGTTCGAGGCAGCCGCCCGCGCCGGCTACCTGTGCCTGCCCGGCGGCGGCATGTCCACGGCCGCGCGGCTGCGGTTCCTGCTCGAACACCAGGCGACCGTCGTTTGTGCGACGCCGACGTACGCGCTGCACCTCGCCGAGGCGGCTCGTCAGGAGGGGCTAGACCTCGCCGGTTCGAGCGTTCGGGTTCTCATCGTCGCCGGCGAGCCGGGCGGCGGCATCCCGGCGACGCGAAAAGCGATCGAGACCGCGTGGGGCGCCCGCGTCTTCGACCATTACGGCATGACCGAGATCGGGCCCGTCGGCATCGAGTGCCGTGAGAACCCCGGCGGACTGCATCTGGTCAGCGAGGCGTGTGTTGCCGAAGTCATCGATCCACAGTCCGGCGAGAGTCTGCCGCCGGATACGCCCGGCGAACTGGTTCTCACAAATTTGGGCCGGTGGGGCAGCCCGCTCATCCGCTACCGCACCGGCGATCTGGTCCGCATCGACCCGAACCCCTGTCCGTGTGGCCGCTCGGATATTAGGCTCATCGGTGGAATCCTCGGCCGGACGGACGACATGGTGTACCTGCGTGGCAACAACTTATACCCGGCCGCGATCGAAGGTGTCATCCGCCGCTTCCCGGAGGTCGTCGAGTTTCGCGTGACGATCGACCGCAGTGAAGCGCTGGCCGGTCTACGGATCGAAATCGAGCCGCGGGCGGATGCTCCCGCGTCGGTGACAGAGCGCGTTGCCCGCGCGATCCGCGACGAATTGATGGTCCGGCCCGACGTCACGAGCGTCTCGCCGGGCACGCTCCCGCAGTTCGAGATGAAGGCGAAACGGACTATTCACCACGGAACACACGGAAAACACGGAAACAAAAAAGAGGAGTAGCCATGACACGCGCTATGTCGGCGAAGTCTGCCTTTCTACTTTCCGTGTGTTCCGTGTGTTCCGTGGTGACAACAACTCCCGCGGCCGATTGGCTGAACTGGCGCGGGCCCGAGCAGACCGGCGTCTCCCACGATACAAACCTCCCCGACAAGTTCGGCCTCGACCCGTCCAAGCCCGATGCCAACCTGATCTGGAAGGCGCCCTACGGCTGCCGCTCGACGCCGCTGGTCATGGGCGGTCGGGTGTTCATCATTAACAACGACGGCCAAGGGCCGACCGAGGGCGAGCGGGTCATGGCGCTCGACGCCAAGACCGGCAAGGTGCAATGGGAACACAAGTTCAACGTCTTCCACGCCGACATCGTCTCCAGCCGCGTCGGCTGGACCAACCTCGCGGGCGATCCGGAGACCCAGTCGGTCTACGCCCACGGCGTGCAAGGTCTGCTGATGTGCCTGGACGCGTCGAGCGGCAAGGTGAAGTGGGAGCACTCTCTAACCGAGGAGTACGGCCGGGTGAGCGGCTACGGCGGTCGCGTCGTCAGTCCGGTGCTCGACGGCGACCTCGTGATCGTCGGCGTCGCGAACGCCTCGTGGGGCGATCAGGCCCGCAGTTCCAACCGCTTCGTCGCCTTCGACAAACGTAGTGGCGCGGTCGTTTGGTGGTCCACACCGGTCGAGGCGCAGACCTCGGCCACCTATTACGCGAGCGCTTTCGTCACGACGATCAACGGCCAACGACTCCTCATCGCCGGCACCAACGTCGGCGAGCTGGTCGCCCTGCAGGTGCACACTGGGAAGAAAGTGTGGGGCTTCCAGGTCGCCGGGAAGTCGCTCAACACGGCCCCGCTGGTCGACGGTAACCTCGTCTACGCCACCCAGGGCGAAGAGAACCCGGGCGACGCCGACGCGGCCGGCATGCGCGGCCGGGTCGTCTGCCTGGACGCGGGCACCGTCGTGAACGGCCAGCCGAAGCTCGTCTGGGAACACTACGGAGTGCGGTCCGGCCTGGCGTCATCGCTGCTCCATGACGGCAAGCTGTACGTCCCCGACGACGGCGGCATGCTGTACTGCTTCGACGCCAAGACCGGCAAGCAGCTATGGCGATTCAAGTACGGCCTGGTCGCCCGCGGCGCCCCAGTCTGGGCCGACGGCAAGATTTATATCCCGGAGGTGAACGCCAAGTTCCACATCCTCAAGCCGGAAGAGACGCGCTGTCGGTCGCTCTACACGCAGTTCTTCCCGAGCAAGGAGGGCCACGGCCTCGTGGAAGTGAACGGCAACCCGGCGGTCGCGGACGGCCGCATCTTTTTCGCTACCCGCGACGAGATCTATTGCATCGGCAAGAAGGACTGGAAGCCCGCCGCCCATGCCGAGTCGACCGCCGCCCACAGTGGTTCCTTCGCGTCCCCGGCCGGCGGCGGCGAACCGGCCCAGGCGCAGGTGATTCCGGGGGATATCGTCCTGGCACCGGGCGCGAGCACGACTTTCAAGGTCCGGTTGTTCGACAAGAATGGCAACCTCATCAAGGAGTCGGCCGCCGAATGGTCACTGCCGCTGCCGCCGAAGACGCCGACCGGCGCTCAACCGCCGGCGCTGCAAGGCGAAATCAAAGACGGCAAACTGACCGTCAGTAAGACGCTTCCGGGTCAGCAAGGATACGTCGACGCGAAAGTCGGCAACCTCAACGCCCAGGCCCGCGTCCGGGTCGCCCCGCAGTTGCCGTACACCATGGACTTCGAGAAGGTCCCCGCCGGCGGGCTTCCCGGCGGCTGGGTAAACGCCCAGGGCAAGTTCGCCGTCGCCGAGCACCAGGGCGGCAAGGTCCTCAAGAAGCTCGCCGAGAACCCGCTGCCGGCACTCGCCAAGGCGAACACCTACCTCGGCATGCCGGAACTCAAAGACTACGACATCCAAGCCGACGTCTCTGCCACACAGGTCGGCGAAAACTTGCCCGATATGGGAATCTGCAACCAGCGGTACACGTTGCAATTGAGCGGCAACAAGCAGGAACTCCGGATCCTCGACTGGGACGCCCTGCCCCGCATCGACAAGACCATCCCGTTCCAGTGGAAGGCGAACGAATGGTACACGCTCAAGCTCACCGTCGATCGCACCGGCAAGACGGCGACGATCCGCGGCAAGGTCTGGCCGCGCGGCAAGCCGGAGCCCAATGCGTGGACCATCGAGATCGAGGACCATCGGCCGGAGCCGTCGGGCAGTCCGGCCCTCTACGGCTACGCCACCGGCATCCTCGGCAGCCGGACCGGCGCCGAGGTGTACTATGACAACGTGAGTGTGACACCGAAGAAGTGAGCCCAGGATCGCGTTCCCGTCCCGCCCGCGGGAGCAAGGAGACCGGTTGATGCTGAAGTATCGTTACCTGCTCTTGGCCGCCCTGGTCACGACGGCGGCCGGGTTCGGTCTGATCCATCGGGACGGGGCCCGCGCCGGCGCCGACGCCGCGACGGGCGGTAAGCCGCTCGCCATGTTCGGCGTCAGCCCCGCCCACAACATGGTCAATCTCGTCGAGAAGAAGGTTCCCGCCGAGTGGGAAGCGCCCAAGAGCGCGTCCGACAAAGGCACCAATATCAAATGGATCGCCAAGCTCGGCTCGGTCGCCTACGCCCTGACCGTTTCCGGCGACAAGGCGTTCATCGGCACCAACAACCACTCCCCGCGGAACAAGCGCGACACCCGCAAACGCCGCGACGGCAAGGAGGAACCGCTCGACAAGGGCATCCTGATGTGCTTCAACACCGCCGACGGCAAGTTCCTCTGGCAGCACGTCAATGACAAGCTCGAGTCGGGCATCGTCAACGACTGGATCAACGAGGGCGTCTGCTCGACGCCGACGGTCGAGGGCGATCGGCTCTATTACGTCAGCAACCGGTGCGAGGTCGTTTGCCTCGACGTCAACGGCTTGGCCAACGGCAATCAAGGCGTCCAGGACGAAAAGTACAAGGAATCGACCGACGCCGACGTCATCTGGCACCTCGACATGATCAAGGAATTCAACGTCTTCCCGCACAACATGTCGGCCTGCTCGCCGCTGGTCGTCGGCGATACCGTCTACGTGGTCACCGCCAACGGCGTGGACGAAGGGCACATCAACATCCCCGTGCCGGACGCCCCGAGCTTTCTGGCCATCGACAAGGCGACCGGCAAAGCGAAATGGAAGAGCAACCTGCCGGGCCGGAACATCATGCACGGGCAATGGTCCAACCCGACTCTCGCCGTGATCGGCGGCAAGGAGCAGATCGTCTTCCCCGGCGGCGACGGCTGGATTTACGGCCTTGAGCCGGCGACGGGCAAAGAGATCTGGAAGTTCGATGCGAACCCGAAAGACTCGAAGTACGAACTCGGCGGCCGCGGCACCCGCAGCGACTTCATCGGCACGCCGTGCTTCTATGAAGGCCGCATCTACATCGGCACCGGCCAGGACCCCGAGCACTTCGACGGCGTCGGCCACCTGTGGTGCATCGACCCGGCCGGTAAGACCGGCGACATCTCGCCCGAGGTCGTCACCGATCACAACTCGACGCCCGTGAAAACCAAGCGGAACCCCAATTCGGGCGCGGTCTGGCACTTTGGCGGGGCGGAGAAGGACCCGCAGGCGGCCAGCCGCGATTACGTGTTCGGCCGGACGATGAGCACTTGCGCCATCCACGACGGCCTTTGCTACGCCTGCGACCTCGCCGGATTCCTGCACTGCCTCGACGCGAAGACCGGCAAACTCTACTGGAAGTACGACAACAAGTCGGCCGTATGGGGCTCGCCGTACTGGGTGGATGGCAAGGTGTATCTGGGTCTCGAGGATGGTGACGTCGTGATCTTCGATCACGGTAAGGACAAGTACACGAACGGCCCCGACGGTCAGCCGAAGGCGGAGCCGAAGAAAATCGAAATGGGCGCCGGCCAAGTGATCCGCAGCACGCCCGTCGCCGTCGGCGGCGTGCTTTACGTCATGACCGAATCCCACCTGTTCGCGATTCAGAAGAAATAGGTCCCATCG
>DATJGQ010000098.1:0-8029 GCA_035494815.1 Gemmataceae bacterium | reverse complement strand
GACCCCTGACCCCTGACTCCTGTTAATAGCGGTTTCGGCCGGCGGTCGGGGCTCGTGGGGTCGATGCCGACGTAGACGACTTCGGCCTCGGTCACATGGATCGTTTCCGCCCCGCGCTCCGCTTCCACGCACACTTTGACTGTAATCGACGTCCGGCCGAATTTCACCACGCTGACCAGGCACCGGATGATGTCGCCGACCAGAACCGGGTGCTTAAACTCGACCCGGTTGAGGGCGACGGTGACCAGCACCGGCACGGGCCCGCCGGCGGCGATGACGAAATGTCTGGCGCCGGTGTGGGCGGCCATATCGATGTGGCTGAGGATGACGCCGCCGAAGATCGTCCCCTGCGGGTTCAGGTCCGCGGGCATCATGACCGTCTGCAGGGCGACATAAGGTTGGTCGGACATAAGTCTGGTTTTCCGTTTCGCCGGCCGGCGAAACTTACAGCCTGAGTTCTTTCCTCACCATCCTTACCCCGTCCGCCATGTTCTGGAGCTTCCGGCAAGCGACCGCCCGCGCCGTCTGCGAGAAACCACAGTCCGGCGTGACGTGCAACCGCTCCGGGTCGACGTACTTGAGCACGAGCCGCAGCCGCTCGGCGACGAGTTCCGGCGGCTCGACCCACGTATTCTTGACGTCCACGAGCCCGACGGCGACCGACATCGGCGGCTTGATCTGACTCAACAGCTCGACTTCGGCCATCTCGCGGCTGGCGAACTCCAGGGCGAGTTGCCCGACCGCGGCGCCGGCGAGATGCGGAAACAGCGGCCGATAACTGCGATGACCGACGGCCCGGCCGCGATAGTTCCCGAAGCACATGTGCATGCTGACGAAGGCCTCGACGCCGGCGGTCGTGCGGGCGGCCAGGTCGAGGAACCGCTCCGGCCGGTCCGGGTGACAGGCGAAGCTCGGCTCGTCGAGTTGGATGAAGGTCGCGCCGGCGGCGGCGAGCGCGTGCATCTCGCGGTTAACGATCGGCAGGAGTGCCTCCGCAATCCCGTCGCGGTCGGCGTAGACGTCGCCATTCTGGATGCAGCCGGCGAGCGTGTAGGGACCGGGGACGGCGACCTTGGCCGGCGCGGCCGTCACCTCGCGGAGCCGGCGGTATTCGTCGACGAGGCCCAGGCCTTTCGGCGCCGATAGGGGCGCGACACAGAGGTACTTCGACCGCTGGTCGTGCGCCGGCGGGCCCCAGCGGCGTACCTGTGCGACGGGTTTCAAACCGGTCAGGTAGTCGTAGAAGCCGAGGTTGAAATCGACCCGCTGCATCTCGCCGTCGGAGATAAGGTCGGCCCCGGCCCGCAGTTGATCGTCCACCGCGAGCCGAACGGCGTCGCGAACGGCTTCGGCCCGATCCGCTTCGCCATACAGTTCGGGATGGGCGGCGGCGTCAGCGCAGAACTTGTCGTACCAGCCGGGGAACGACCAGCTCCCGATCACGGTCACGGCAATCGGGGGCAGCGAGTCCATGCCGTGACTTTACAGCACGAGCTCTGCGGTGAACAGGCGCCGGGTTCTCAGGACAGGCCGAGGCACTTGTTCATCCGGTCGGCGACGTCGCGGAGTTCTTTCTCACCGCCACCGTTGACCTCGGCGGTCGCCCAGCCGTTGTAGCCGACCTCGGCGAGCGCCTTGATGATCTCGGGCCAGTCCTCGTCGCCCTCGCCGATCGGCACCCACTGCTTCGTCTTGCTGTATCCCTTGAAGTCAAACTTCAGCATCCGCTTGCCGAGGGCGCGGATCCAATCCGCGGGCGGCACGCCGTACTTGACCATGTTGCTGCAGTCGAAGTAGGCGCCGACCAACGGCGAGTGGAACTCGTCGACGTATCTGACCAGTTCCTCCGGCTTCGTGATGAAATTGTTCCACACCACCTCGATCGCGATCTTGACGCCGAGCTTCTCGGCGAGCGGCAGCGCTTTACGGACTTCCGCCTGCGATCGCTGCCAGCACTGCTCGAAGGTCGCGTCCTTGTTGACGACGCCGGGGACGAGCAGGACCGTGTCGGCGCCGAAGAACCGTGCGTCTTCGAGCGCGCCGACGAGCGCGTCGAGACCTTCCGCCCGCACGCCGGCGTCGGGCGAGGAGAGCGGCTGGTTCCAGTGGACCGAGTCGATCACGCCGTGAACCTTGACGCCGGTCGCCTCCTGGGCGTGCAGCGCGGCGTGGCGGTTGAGGGCGCTGGGGCTGTCGATCTCCACCCCCTGAAAGCCGAGCTTTCTCGCGAGTTCGAATTTCTGCCGCGTCGTGGCCCCGCGGAGTTTGATCATCTCGAACTTGACGGCCTTTTTCAGCTTCGGCTTGCCGGCGTCGGCGGCGCGAACCTGGCCTGCGACCGCCGCGGCGGCGAGGGCTGATGCGGTCAAGAAGTCTCGGCGGGTCATGTCACACCACCTTCGTAGTGCCGGGCAGGGCCACCACGGCGGGCGGCGGCGGCGAGTTCCAGTCCAGAGACGCCGGCATCAGGTTCTCTTGCGAGTTCAGCGCTTGCTCCCAGGTGACCTTCTGGCCCGTATACGTCGCCATGCGGCCGAGGATGCCCATGAGCGTGCTCTTGGCCATGAAATCGCCGTCGTTGATCAGCTCGCCGGCCCGGATCGCGGCGAACAGTTCGTTGTGCTCGACCTGGTACATGTTCTCCGACCGGCCGCGGGGGAACCGCCATTGCGTCGCCCCGTCGATCGTGTGTCGCATCATTTGCGCCGAGCCCTTTGTGCCGATCACGTGATCGCTCACGTCGTTGAAGCACTTGGCCATCTGCCGGCAGAAGGAAAACACCTTCGTCCCGTTCTGGTACTCGAAGATCACCGCGTGGTGGTCGTAGATGTGGCCGAACTTCGGGTCGGTCCGCACCTGCCGCCCGCCCAGGCCGACGGCGGAAATCGGGTAAGTGTTCTTGAGCACCCAGGCCGCCTTGTCGAGGTTGTGGATGTGCTGCTCGACGATATGGTCGCCCGAGAGCCAGGTGAAGTAGTACCAGTTGCGCATCTGCCACTGCATGTCCGTCATTTCCGGCGTCCGGTCGCGGTTCCAGAGCGTGCCGGTGTTGTAGCTGGCGTGGATGGCGAGCACGTCGCCGATCGCGCCGTCGTGGATCCGCTTGACCGTCTCCCGCTTCGGCGGGTCGTAGCGGTAGCAGAAGCCGGAGACGAGGCACAGCTTCTTTTGCTTGGCCAGCTCGGCGGTCTGCAGGACGGACCGCACGCCCGGGCCGTCGACGGCCATCGGCTTCTCGCAGAAGACGTGCTTGCCGGCCCCGATCGCGGCCTTGAGGTGCATCGGGCGGAACCCGGGCGGGGTGGCGAGGAGCACGACGTCGCAATTGTCGATCACGCTTTTGTAGGCGTCGAAGCCGACGAACCGCCGTTCCGGGGGCACGTCGAGTTTGGCCTCGAAGTCCTGCAGGTCACCGAGGCACTTGCTGATGCGATCCGGGAACGCGTCGCCGCAGGCCACCAGCTTGAGGTTCGGGTCGGCGGTCAGGGCCTGGCCGGCGGCGCCCGTGCCCCGACCGCCGCAGCCGATCAGCCCGACGCGGAGGACGTCGCTCCCGCCGGCATGGGCGTTGAGCGTCGCGGCGCCGGCGGCCAGGGTGGCGGCCGACGTTTGCAAAAAGGTGCGCCGCGACGGCGTCGTCGGCCGGGGTGTGCGGTCGGTCATGAGTACCTCCGTTGACGTGCGAGTAAGGTAGGATCTTCGCCGGGCAGACAGTATACCGCGCCGCGAGTGCTGTAAGGCCTGGCGTACGCCCGCTAAGCCGCAAGCGGTCAATCCTCTCGGCTAGACTTTGTCCGGCACCACGAACGGCGCCCGATACGTCCGGCCCAACAGTTTGTTCGCCTCCGGGTCATTCTTGATCGTCTCGGTTGCGGCGTCGAAGTGCAGCGTCCGGGGGGTGCGGTGGGCGATGTTGCCCAGGTGGCAAAGCCGCGTGCTCTTGTGGCCCTCCTCGATATCGGCGTTCGGCCGGTTTCCCGAGCGGACGCAGTCGAGGAAGTTCTGCAGGTGGCGGTTGTCGCCGGCGCCGCGGCCCTTGTCGGACGCTTCCGGGCCGTCTTCGACGTGCCAGCCGCCGTCGTCGAAGACGAGTGTGCCCTTCTCGCCGTAGAACGTCGTACCGAACGCCGGCGTCTTGGTCGGCTTCGGCGCCCAGATCTTGTGCTCCCAGACGATTGTCGTGTGACCGAAGTCGAAGGCGGCGATCTGCGTGTCCGGCGTCACGCGGTCGTCGTCGTAGAAGAGCTTGCCGCCGGCGGAGGTGACGCGCTGCGGGGCGTCGAGGTCAAGCAACCAACGCAGGACGTCGAGGCCGTGGATGCCGTTGTTGCCGATCTCGCCGGTGCCGGTGTCCCAGTTCCAGTGCCACTCGTAGTGGAAGCGGTTCGGGTTGAACGGCCGCTCCGGCGCCGGGCCGAGCCAGAGGTTGTAATCGACGCCTGCCGGGACGGGGCCGTCCGGCTTGCGCCCGATCGACGACCGGGCGCCGCCGATGTACGCCCGCGCGAACGGCACCTTGCCGAGCTTGCCCGACTTGATGAACTCGTGGGCGCTCTGGTGGATTGTGCTGCTCCGCCGCTGGGTGCCGGCCTGGACGACGCGGTTGTACTTGCGGGCCGCCTCGACCATCTTGCGGCCCTCGATCAGGTTGTGCGAGACCGGCTTCTCGACGTAGACGTGCTTGCCGGCCTGGCAGGCCCAGACGGTGCCGAGCGCGTGCCAGTGGTCCGGCGCGGCGATGACGACCGCGGTGACGTTCGCGTCTTCGAGCACGCGGCGGACGTCCTTTTCGGTCTTCGCGTCCTTCTGTCCCGCGTCGCGGGCCACCTTCATTGCCGGCGAGATGACGTTCTCGTCCGGGTCGATGATGTGCGTGACTTCGACGTCCGTGAGCTTGGCGAAGCCGCCGAGCAGTTGCCTGCCCCGGCCGTGAACGCCCATGAACGCGAGGCGGATGCGGTCGTTCGGCTTGGCGGCCGCGCCGGCGTAAGTGGTGGCGGCGAGCGCGGCGGAACCGGCGATGAACGAACGGCGGGAGAGTGGCGTCGTCATTGTCTCTTTCCTTTCGCGGCGAGGGCGTCCAGTTCGGCCAGCGTGAATCGGATACTGACGATATACGGTTGTTCGCCCTTGGTCCAGTGGCCGTAGGTCGTGGTGACGAACGTGCCGTCGGGCTGCACTTCGACTCCCGGGTATGTGGAGTCGAGCGGTTTGTAGTTCTTCATGAAGTGCACGCGATACCGGCCTTCCCGGCCCTTGACGACGTCGTCGTAGGTGCCGACCCAGCCGACCCAGTCGCCGCGGGTCGGGCTTTCGAGCGTCGTGTCGCGGAAGGCGATGAACAGCCGGCCATCGGGGCCATACTTGCCGACGTGGCGGTCGCCGGTCAGCGCGCCGGGCAGTTCGCGCGGCTGCGTCCACGTTTTGCCTTCGTCGTCGGAGAAGATGACGTGCGAGTTTCGTGTCCGCCCGTTCTCGCGGAGAAGGACCGCGATCTGCTTGCCGTCGGGGGAGCGGATGAGGCCCGGCTCGCAGAGTCGCAGCGGTGGCTTGCTCGCGATTTCGACCGGCTGGCCCCAGGTCAAGCCGCCGCCGTGGGAGAGCGTTTTGTAGACGCGGTAGATCGGTTCCTTGGCCCGACTGCCGCCGGCGCGGAGGAAACGGCCGTCGTCGTGGAACAGGGCCATGTACGAGCCGTCTTTGAGCCGTTCGACCGACGACATCGCGACGATCCCGCCGAAATCGCCGATGGGCTTAAGTTCGCTCCAGGTGATGCCGTCGTCTTCGGAGACGGCCATGCGGATCGGATAGAGGCCGGAAAAGACGATGAGGCGTTTGACGCCCTTCGGATCGATAACGCGATGGATCGTCGGCGTTTCTTGCGACGTCGTCCAGTTCGGCGGTGTGGGCATCCGCGCCGACCAGGAGCGGCCGGCGTCGGTGCTCCGCTTGAGGACGATCGCGCCTTTGCCGTGGCCTTTCGGGTAGACGCAGACGATCGTCTTGCCATCTTCGAGCAGGACCGTCGTCGGGTGGCCGAGGTACTGGCCCGGTTCGCGGTCGACGATGACCTGTCGTTCGGTCTGGCCGGCGAGGTCGATCACGGGAATTGTGTAGCCGCGCGGCAGGGCGGGGTCGGCGGCTGGGGCGAATATCGCGAGAATCAGGAGCGCGCCGCTCATTAATTCTCCTCGTTCCCATGCTCCGCGTGGGAATGCAATCCCGACGCTCCGCGTCGTGACGGCCCTACGACCGGCAGAAAGTCGGCCGTCTCAGTCAATTCGCGACGCGGAGCGTCGGTCGATCATTCCCACGCGGAGCGTGGGAACGACGGCAAATGGCTTAGGCCAGTATCTCGCGCCGCACCTTGGCGTCGCCTTCCGGCCCGATCAGTCGCTGCTGCAATCCCTGGAACGGGAACGTCAGCTTCCACGCGTCCAGGCCGAGCAGGTGTAGGATCGTTGCCTGCAAGTCGTGGACGGCGAACGCACCTTCGGTGACGAAATAGCCCAACTCGTCGGTCGCCCCGAAGGTGATCCCCGGCTTGATTCCGCCGCCGGCGAGCCAGATCGTGAAGCAATGCGGGTGGTGGTCGCGGCCGAGGAACTTCGAGCCGTTACGTTCCTCGTTCATCGCGGTGCGGCCGAACTCGCCACCCCAGATGACCAGCGTGTCGTCCATCAAACCGCGTTGCTTGAGGTCGGTCAACAACGCAGCGATTGGCCGGTCCACCTCTTTGCACTTCTTGGGCAGGCCGGTCACCACGTCGTTGGTCTTGTCGGTGCCGTGCATGTCCCAGCCCCAGTCGTAGAGCTGCACGTAGCGGACGCCGCGCTCAATCAGCCGGCGGGCCAGCAGGACGTTATTTGCGAAGGACGCCGCCCCCGGTACGGCCCCGTACAGGTCGAGGACCCGTTGTGGCTCGTTCCGCAGGTCGGTCACTTCGGGCACGGTCATCTGCATACGGAAAGCGAGTTCGTACTGGCTGATGCGGGTGAGCGTCTCGGGGTCGCCGAACTCTTGCAGTTCAAGTTCGTTGAGCGCCTTGAGCGCGTCCAGGCTCCGGCGGCGGGTGTCGCGGCCCATGCCGGGCGGGTTGTTCGCGTAGAGGATCGGTTCGCCGCTCGATCGGCATTGGACGCCCTGGTAGACACTGGGCAAATAGCCGGTGCTCCAGAGCGCCTTGCCGCCGGTCGGGTCGGTGCCGCCGGAGATCAGGACGACGAACCCCGGCAGGTCCTGGTTCTCCGAACCGAGGCCGTAAGTCACCCACGAGCCCATGCCCGCGCCGCCGTTGCGCGGCGAGCCGGTGTAGAGGAACAATTCTGCCGGGGCGTGGTTGAACTGGTCGGTCCACATCGACTTGACGAACGCGACCTCGTCGACGTGCTGACTAAAGAAGGGCAATAGTTCGCTGACCAAGGCGCCGCTCTGCCCGTGCGGCTGAAACTTGTAGGGCGTGCCGAGCAGTTTTGGGTGGCCCTTGATGAACGGGAACCGCGCGCCCTTGAGTAGTTCGTCGGGGCACGGTTTCAGGTGGTTCTCGACGAGCTTCGGTTTGTAGTCGAAGAGGTCGTGTTGCGGCGGCGCGCCGGACATGTGCAGGTAAATCACGCGCTTCGCCTTCGCCGGGAAGTGCGGCGGCTTGGGCGCGAGAGGCGAGCCGGGAGCGTGAGCGACCGGAGGACTCGCAATCGCGCGACGTCCAATTAACGATGACAGCGCGATCGCGCCGAGCCCCGTCTGGCAGCGCTTGAGAAACTGCCGGCGGGTCTGCCATTGGGCCACTTGTTCCCGAAAGCCGAGCATCGTCATCCCTTCGTCAACACGCCGTCGAGATTCAAGAGCACGTTCGCCACGACCGTCCACGCCGCCATCGCCGCCGCGTCGGCCCCGTCAGGTAACCGCCCGAGCGGTTCGGTCGCCAACTTCGTCGCGGCGGCCGAATCCGTCGCAAGGTTGTTTTGTTCCGACTTGAAGAGCTTCACGAGTTGCCGCACCTGTTCGGCACGTGGCGGCCGGCATAGAC
>DATJGQ010000097.1:0-3398 GCA_035494815.1 Gemmataceae bacterium | reverse complement strand
GCCCAGCTGGCGCTCTCGTTTTTCATGGCCCCGATCGTCTTGCGGGCGCTCGGCGACGCGCGCAACGGCGTCTGGACATTCGTCGAATCGTTCCTCGCTTACCTGATGCTCTTCGACCTAGGCATCGCCGCGTCGCTGGTGCGGTTCGTGCCTCGCCACGTCGCCACGGGCGACCGCGACGGCCTGAATCGCGTCTTCTCCGCTTGCCTGATCTTCTTCGTCGGACTCGCCGTCATCGCGTGCGTCGTCGGCGCCATTTTCGCCGTCGCCTTTGCTGACCACTTCCTCAAAATCTCGCCCGCGGACTCGGCCACTCTCGGCGGCGAAGCGCGGCTCGTGTTCTTGCTCGCCGTCGCAAACTTCGCCCTGTCGCTCCCACTGAGCGTCTTCCCCGCAATCCTCGACGGGCTCGGCGCCCTCACGGTGAAAAGTGTCACCCGAACGACGTTCCTCGTCCTCCGCGTCCCGGCCCTGTTGGCCGTGCTCCACACGGACGCCCGTTTGCTCAACATGGTCCTGGTGCTGACGGCGAGTAACCTTCTCGAACAATTCTGCCTGGCCGCGCAGGTGTTCCGCCGGCTGCCGGAACTGCGGTTCGTTCCCCGCATGGTGAATCGCACAACGCTCCGGGAAATCCGCGGTTATAGCCTCGATTCATTCCTCGCGATGATCGCCGGCCGCCTGTCGTTCCACACCGACGCAGCCGTCATCGGCTCGGTGCTCGGCCCAGAGTCCATCACGTATTTCGGCCTCGGCAGCAAGCTCGTCGAACTCTCGAAGGCGGTACTCCGTTCGCCGACCTGGGCACTCACCCCGGCCGTCAGCGCCCTCGAAGCCCGCGGCGAGCACGGCACGGTCCGCGGCTACTTTCTCCGCGGGTCACGGTTCGCCCTCTACCTCGTCTTGCCGTTTCAAATCGGGCTGTACGTCTACGGCCGATCGTTCCTCTGGCTTTGGCTGGGCCCGGCGTACGCGATCGCCAGCGGCCCGACGATGGAGATTCTCGCGGCGACGCTGGCGCTGACCGTCGCCCAGTCCGTCGCTTCGCGCGTCTTGTACGGCATCGGCCGCATCCGCCTGTTCAGCCGCATGGCCCTGGTCGAAGGGCTCGTCAACATTCTGATCAGTATCGCGCTGGTCGTGCCGCTGGGTGTCGAAGGGGTGGCACTTGGGACGGCGGTGCCGCACACCGCCTTTTGCATATTTGTCATCGCCTGGACCTGCCGGGCGATCGGCGTTCGCGCTCGCGATTATGTGTCGGCGGCCGTCATGAAACCCGTCGCCGCCGCGGCGGTCGGGGCGGGCGCGTGGATCCTGTTCGCATGGGCCGCCCCGGCGACGACCTGGATCGGGCTCTTTGCCGACAGCCTTGCCGGGTTGCTGCCGTATACGGTCGTCGCGCTCGCATTCGACGGACAACCATTGTCGCAACGACTCCTCCGCGTCCTCAAATCCGTCCGTATCGTTCGTATCACCATGCGGACCGATAAATGGCTTCACAGTCGTCCGCCGTCACGGGCCGCGGGTTGACGCGCAGGATGCGCTTGATCGTGAACGCCTTCTCGGCGAACTCGCGCAACTGATCCTGCTTCGCCCCCAGGTCGCGCAACCGCTGCGGTATGCCGATATCAACTTGCAGCCGTTCGACGGCCGCGACCGCGCGCTCGGCCGCCGCGTCCTCGCTCAGCCCGCGGACGTCTTCGCCTAGCCACCCCGCGATGCGGGCGAACTCGGCCTTACGCGCCGGCAGGTTGAACCGCATGACGTGCGGCAGCAATAGCCCGTTTCCCTCGCCGTGTGAACAATGCGTCGCCCCGCCGAGCGGGTATTCCAGCGCGTGCACCAGCGCCACGCCGATGTTCGAGAAGCTGAGCCCGGCGACCGTGGCGGCGAGTGCCATCCCCTCGCGGGCGTCGGCATCATCGCCATGCTGTACGGCTTGTTTGAGATGCTTGCCGATCAGTCGGATCGCTTGCTCGGCGCACATTTCTCCGAGCGGATGCCTTCCCTGATAGACCGATCGCTCCCCAGTCGGCAGCGGAAACTCCTCATTGTCGACCGCGGTGTACGCCTCGATCGCGTGCGTCAGCGCATCGATACCGCTGTCGGCCGTCACCTTCCGCGGGCAAGAGTGCGTCAACTGCGGGTCCACGACCGCGACTCGCGGCCGCAGGTAATTGCTCAGGACTCCCACCTTAACGTGGTTTTCGGGCACCGTGAACACGGCCGCCGCGGTGACCTCCGACCCGGTCCCCGCCGTCGTCGGCACGCAGACCACGGGCATGACGGGCCCCGGAATTCGATCGTCGCCGACATAGTCCTGCGGCTTGCCTGCGTAGGTGAGCAACGCGGCGGTCCCCTTGGACACGTCCATGTTGCTGCCGCCGCCGAGGCCGAGGACCGCATCGGGGCGGAACTTTCGTGCTTCCTCCACGCATCGCTCGAGCACGCTCAGCGACGGCTCCGGCTCGCCCCCGTCGAAGACGCCGACTTCGACGTCCGCCTCTTTCAACGGCCCGTTCACCGCCGCGAGGACGCCGACTTTCGTCAGCGTCGCATCCGTGACGACGAACACCCGCCGCGCCGGCAACCGCCGGACGATGTCGCCGAGCTGCCGCACCGCCCCCCGGCCGAACACGAGCGACACCGCCGAATGAAACGTCCAAGTCGTACGCATCGGAATTCCATTACGGAGGCACGGAGAACATGAAGAATCAAAACCGGAGAATAACAAAACATGCATGGCTCGGACAACTATCCGGGCAAGGAATACGATTTCTGTATTCTTCTCCGTGCCCTCCGTGGCTCCGTGGTGGATCGGTTCATGACTGCAATCCGCATCGGCGTCCTGACCGTCTCGGACCGCGCCAGCCAGGGCGTCTACGAGGATCGCGGCGGCCCCGCCATTCGCGACTCCCTGACCGACATCCTGTCCTGCCCCTGGGAGCCGGTCGCCCGCGTGATCCCGGACGAGCAGCCGCTGATCGAGAAAACTCTCCGCGAATTGTGCGACACGGAGGACTGTTGCCTGATCGTCACCACCGGCGGCACCGGCCCCGCCCGCCGCGACGTCACGCCGGAGGCGACCGCAGCCGTCTGCGACAAGCTCCTCGACGGCTTCGGCGAACAGATGCGGTTCGTATCGCTCCGTTCGGTGCCGACCGCAATCTTGTCGCGGCAGATCGCCGGCACCCGGGGCCGATCGCTCATCGTCAACCTGCCCGGCAAACCCGCCGCGATCCGCGAGTGCCTACTCGCGGTCTTCCCGGCGATCCCTTATTGCATCGACTTGCTCGAAGGCCCGTACCTGACGACGAACGAATCCGTCGTCGTCGCGTTCCGCCCAAAGAAGTAGGGTGGGTCGAGTCTTCGAGGCCCACCGGTGCAGGCAGCGGTGG
>DATJGQ010000096.1:0-4596 GCA_035494815.1 Gemmataceae bacterium | reverse complement strand
GCTGATCAGTTCGCAGAAGGCGCGGGAGGCGTTTAACATCCGCGCGGAGCCCGAGCGCGTGCGCGACTTGTACGGCCGCAACGCCGCGGGTCAGCGGCTGCTCATGGCCCGGCGGCTGGTCGAGGCGGGGGTGCGGTTCGTCTCGCTCCATTACGGGAGCTGGGACTTGCACGCGAGCATCGCCGCCAACACGAAGGCGCAGTTGCCGCAGTTCGATCAGGCGTTCGCGGCGCTGATCCGCGATCTGGACCAGCGCGGCCTGCTCGCGACGACGCTGATCATGATCTCCAGCGAGTTCGGCCGCACGCCGAAGATCAACGGCACGGCCGGCCGCGACCACTGGCCGAAGGTGTTCAGCGTCGTGCTCGCCGGCGGCGGCATCAAGGGCGGGTTCGTTTACGGCACCTCCGACCCGACCGCCAGCGAACCGCAGGACGACCCGCTCACGGTCGAAGACCTGGCGTACACGGTCTACCACCAGCTCGGCATCGACCCGGACAAGAAACTGATGGCCCCGGGTAATCGGCCGATCATCATCGTGGATGAAGGTAAGTTGCGCAAGGAGTTGCTGGCATAAGGAAGCATTCACCACAAAGAGCACAAAGGGCGCACAAAGAAGACACAAAGGGGAAAGCCAGATTATGCGACGCCGCGCCATGCTGATCTTTGTGTGTTCGTTGTGCGCCCTTTGTGCCCTTTGTGGTGAATGCTTTTCTGCGTCGCCCACAGTCACCGGCATCATGCCGCGCGGC
This sequence comes from Gemmataceae bacterium, assembly GCA_035494815.1. Lineage (GTDB taxonomy): Bacteria > Planctomycetota > Planctomycetia > Gemmatales > Gemmataceae > DATJGQ01. The sequence continues at coordinate 3,844 of DATJGQ010000096.1, read as the reverse complement.
GGCCAGCGCGGTACCGATGTCGTCCTGACCTTCTCCGGCGCCCGCCTCGCCGACCCTCAAGAGATCATGTGCTATTCGCCCGGCGTCCAATTCGGCAAGCTCGAGACGAAAGACAACGCCGTCACGGTCACGGCAAAGATCGCCCCCGATTGCCGGCTCGGCGAGCACGCCTTCCGGCTGCGATGCGCGTCCGGCGTCTCGGAGCTCAAGACGATCTGGGTCGGGGCGCTGCCGGTCGTCGCCGAGAAGGAGCCGAATAACGAGTTCGCCGCGCCGCAGGCGATCCAGCTCAACTGCACCGTGCAGGGGACGATCACGAGCGAGGACGTCGATTACTTCGCGGTCGAGGCGAAGAAGGGCCAGCGGATCAGCGTCGAGATTGAAGCGCTGCGGCTGGCCACCGACATGGGCGTCGGCGTCAACTTCGACCCGTTCATCGCCATACTCGATGCCAAGCGGTTCGAGCTAGCCACGTCTGACGACACGCCGCTTCTGAAACAGGACGGCTATCTTTCGATCGTCGCGCCGACGGACGGCAAGTACACGATCATGGTCCGCGAGACGTCCTACCGCGGTCACCCGGCTGCGCACTACCGGCTGCACGTCGGCACCTTCCCGCGGCCGGCGGCGGTGTACCCGAGCGGCGGCAAGGCGGGCGAAGAGGTCGAGGTCAAGTTCCTGGGCGATCCGAGCGGCGTCATCACCAAGAAGATCAAACTGCCGGCGACCGCCGAGCCGAACTTCGTCGTGCACGCCGAGGACGCCGGCGGGATCAGTCCGTCGGGTTTGCCGTTCCGCATCACCGACCTGCCGAACGTCCTGGAGTCGGAGCCGAACGACGCCGTCGCCCAGGCGACGAAGGGCGACGCGCCGTGTGCGTTCAACGGCGTCATCGACAAGCCGGGCGACATCGACTTCTATCGTTTCACCGCCAAGAAGGGCCAGGTGTTCGACTTGCACTGCTACGCCCGCCGGCTCGGCTCGCCCCTCGACCCAGTGCTCTATGTCTACAACGCCCAGGGCGGGGCGCTCGCGGGCAACGACGACATCCCCGGCTCGCCGGATAGTTACATTCGATTAACCGTCCCGGCCGACGGCGAGTACCTGCTGAGCGTCACCGATCATCTGAAGAAAGGCGGGCCGACGTACGCGTATCGCGTCGAGGTGTCGCCGCCGCGGCCGAGCATCGATGTGGCGCTGCCGCTGTTCTCGCTGTACTCGCAGGACCGGCAGTGGGTGTCGGTACCGCGGGGCAATCGCTACGCCACGCTGGTCGCGACGACTCGGCGGGACATGGGCGGCGAACTACAGCTCGAAGCCCGCGGGCTGCCGGCGAAGATGACGGCAAGTGCCGAACCGGTGCCGCCATACATGGGCGCAACGCCGGTCGTCTTCGAAGCCGCCGCGGACGCCCCTCTCGGCGGCACGCTTGCCGATCTGGAAGCGAAACCGAGCGACCCGAAACAGCCGCCCGCCGTCAGCCGCTTCCTCCAGAAATCCGAACTCGTCTTCGGCGAACCGAACTTGCAGACGTACTGGTCGCGGATGGAGCCCAAAATTCCCGTGGTCGTGACGGAAGCCGTGCCGTTCAAGATCACGATTGTCGAGCCGAAGGTGCCGCTCGTGCACGGCGGGTCGATGAATCTGAAGATCGTTGCCGAACGGCAAAACGGCTTCAAAGGGCCGATCACCATATACCCGCTTTACAACCCGCCGGGCGTCGGCTCCGTGGGCGGAATCACGATTCCGGACGGACAGACCGAAGGCCTGTTTACTCTGAACGCCAACAACGGGGCGCCGGTCCGCAAGTGGAAGTACGTCGTCTGGGGCGTGGCGACCGTCGGCAACGGCCCGATCTGGACGTCGTCGCAACTGGCGACGTTCGAGATCGCGCCGCCGTACCTCGCGGTCAACCTCGAGCGGGCGATGGGCGAACAGGGCAAGGCGACAACGCTCTTCGGCAAGGTACAAGTCAACACGCCGTTTCCGGACAAGGCGAAGGTGAAGCTGATTGGTCTGCCGCCGAAGGTGGAATGCCCGGAGGTCGAGATCACGGCCGAGAGCAAGGAGATCTCCTTCCCGCTCAAGCTCGACGCCGCAGCGGCGGCGGGGACGCACAAGAACCTGTTCTGTCAGATTGTCGTCACGCAGAACGGCGAGCCGGTCTTGCACAATCTCGGCAGCAGCGAGTTGCGGATCGATGTGCCGATCGTGGCGAAAGCGGCGCCGACACCGGCGGCGGCCGCCGCCCCGAAGGCGGAGAAGCGACTGTCGCGGCTGGAGCAGTTGCGGAAGGAGCAGGAAGAGCGCGAGAAGGCGGGGCAGAAGAAGGATTAACCACGGAGGCACGGAGAACACGGAGAAGAAGGAATTAGAAACATGCGCGATTCGAGTCGTCTACTAACCATTTTCTTGTTTTCCTCCGTGCTCTCCGTGGCTCCGTGGTGCAATTCTTTTGGGGCGGCACCGCTGCAAGGGATCGCCGTCTATCCACCCGACGTGCGGCTTCTCACCGCCCGCGACCGGCAGACGTTCGTCGTCCAGGCGACCTACGCCGACGGCATCACCCGCGATGTGACGGCCGAAGCGACGATCGCCCTCTCCAATCCGGCACTCGCGAAGCTGGTCGGCAACGTGCTCACTCCGGCCGCGGACGGCGCCGGCGAAATGACTGTCACCTTCGACGGGCAAACAGTGAAGGTGCCTCTCTCCGTCAAGGACGCGACCGCCGACCGCCCGATTAGCTTCAAGCGCGACGTGATGCCCGTGTTCATGCGGACCGGCTGCAACCAGGGCAGTTGCCACGGGGCCGCCCGCGGCAAGGACGGGTTCCGTCTCTCCCTCTTCGGGTTCGACGCCGACGGCGACCACCACCGCCTCTGCCGCGAAATGCCCGGCCGGCGCATCAACTTCGCGCTGCCGGCCGAGAGCCTCCTGATCGAAAAGCCGACCAACAAGGTTCCGCACACCGGTGGCGAACGCATCAAGGACGGCGACGAGTACTACAAGACGCTCATCCGCTGGCTGGAGGCCGGCGCCCCGACCGACCCGAAGGACGTGCCGAAGGCCGTGTCGCTCGAACTCTACCCGAAGGCGATGGTCCTCAACGGCACCGGCGAGAAGCAGCGGATGACCGTCCGTGCCTGCTATTCCGACGGCACCGTCCGCGACGTGACGTCGCTCGCCCTCTTCCTGAGCAACAACAGTACGACCGCGAAAGTCTCACCCGACGGCGCCGTGACGGCCGGCGATCGGGGCGAAGCTTTCGTCATGGCCCGGTTCGCGACCTTTACAGTCGGCGCCCAGGTCGTCGTGCTGCCGAAGGACTACGAATTCACATTCCCGGACGTGCCCGAGCACAACTACATCGACACGTTCGTGCACGCCAAACTCAAGAAGCTGCGGATCGAACCTTCCGGCCTGTGCACCGACGAGGAGTTCCTCCGACGTGTGTTCGTCGACGTCGTCGGCCAACTGCCGACGGTCGAGGACTACCGCAAGTTCATGACCGACCCGGCGTCGAACAAGCGGGAGAAGCTGATCGACGAACTGCTGTCGCGCAAAGAGTTCGCCGAACTGTGGGTCATGAAGTGGGCCGAACTGTTGCAGGTGCACTCCTCGCCGTACGTCAGTTACAAGTCGATGCTGCTCTATTACACCTGGCTGCAGGATCGGATCGCGCGCAACGTGCCGGTCAACGAATGGGTGCGCGAACTCTTGTCGGCGTCCGGCGGGACGTTCAAGAACCCGGCGACCAATTACTTCCAGAACGAGCAGGACATCCTCAAGGTCTCGGAAAATGTCGCCCAAGTGTTCATGGGCATGCGCATCCAGTGCTCGCAAT
>DATJGQ010000095.1:0-6925 GCA_035494815.1 Gemmataceae bacterium | reverse complement strand
GGAGCAGCGAAGGGTGACGCCATCTTGGCGACGTCGACCAAATGGATGCTGCCGTCCTTCGTTGCGGCTGCGGCGATCGTCTTGTCTTTGTACTGGAAGAGCACGGGGGAGGTGGTCAGCTCCTGCTTCGCCTGGTACACTTCCTTGACCTAGAGGGTCTTGGGCTCGAGCGCTACCAGGTCGCCGCCCGTGGTGGATACGTAGACCGTGCCGTCCGGCCCGAGGACGGGTCCGGCAGAGCCGGCGATCTTGCCGGTCCAGTTGGTGACCTGCTTGGACTCGAGTTCGAGGCCCCAGACGCCATCGGAGACGCCGCCGCAGTTGCCGCTCGTGGCGACGTAAGCCATGCCTTCGGATACGATCAAGCCCTGGGCATTGGCGTTGGGTCCAATGAACTTCACGGCGGGATTCGGCTCTTCGCCGTTCGAGACGTACATGCTATGGAAGAGGCCGTCGCCGCCGAGGACGTAGAGATAGTTGGGCTGGCGCCGGGGGAAACCGCCGGGCCCAGGCGCTCCTCGTCCGCCTCGCCCGCCGGGAGCGGCGGCCGGGGCCGCCATCGTCTTCAGCAAGGCCGCGCCTTCACCGGGCGCGCCGACGTCGCTCTTCGCCGGTCCGCCACGGCGTCCGCCGCCGCCGAAACCCTGCCCGCCGCTTGCCTGCGGGAAAGCTGCCGCGAGGACGCGCGCGACGTTCGCGGTCAATCCCCCAGGACAGGTTGCCGTGCCCGCTCCGCCGCCGCCCGAGACCGACTTGTTCCATTCGACTCGTCCCAAGTCGACGTCGAGCCCGTAGACTTTGTCGGACGCGCCGGCGACAAACCCGAGAGTGCGGAATCCGCGGTACCCGATATAGCCGCCCATCACCAGCGTCTGGGTCAGATTGTTCTGCTGACGCGGCGCGCTGTCGAGCTTCTGCTTCCAGAGGAATGCGAATCCGGGCTTCGCCATCGCGGCGCCCGAGATCTTCGCGTCGGTGCGGACCCAGCCGGAGCGCTGGGCGTCGCCGCCGGCGGTGTTGTATTCTCCGGCGCCGCGTCCGAACTGGGCGAGTGCAGGTCCGGCGGAGAGGGCGAGGGTCGCGAGTGTAGCAGTGTATCGTCGCATCCGTTAACTCCTTTATTTACTGAGCGCCTCCGCGATCGCCTGTTCGGCGAGCGGGGCCATTACCGCATAGCCGGCGGCGTTGGGGAGGACGCCGTCGTCCGTCAATTCCTTCTTGAAGTCGCGCCCTTGCGCTAAAGCGTTGTAATAATTGAGGTAAATAGAACCAGTCTTGGCCGCGTAGTCCTTGATCCAGCCGTTCAGGCCGATGATTTTTCCCTGGGGGCGGCGGGCGGTTTGGTTCTTGTAGCAATCGCACACCGGGGTGACCGAGGCGAGGATCACTTTGATTCCGTTGACCTTAGCGAGCTCGACCATCGACATAAAGTTTTCGGCGATCATGCCCTCGGTGGCGGGGCCCATGACCCCGGCGAGGTCGTTCGAACCGGCCTGGATGACCACCGCTTTGGGATGGAGTGAGATGACATCCTGACGGAAGCGGACCAGCATTTGGGCGCTGGTTTGGTTCAAAATACCCCGATTTAGGTACGATTTACCCGGAAAAAAGGCTGTTTCTGGCCAATTTTCGGTGACTTGGTCGCCCAAAAACACGATTCTGTTCTCCCCGGGCTTGGGCGGACGGAGTTCGGCGTTGTCGCTACCGTACCGGGTGAGACCGGCCCAGTCGAGGAACAGGCGTTGGTCGTGGGTCTGCGCGAGGGCTGAGCCGACGAGCAGGCTCACGCCCAACAGCACGCGTTTCATTTCTTGATTCCGTAGCTGTAAAGGTTGCCGTCAAAGGTGCCGATGTAGACGCGCCCGTTGGCGAGCGAGATGCCGCTCCAGTGGTTCCACGACTTGATCTCGTCGCCGCTCGACCACAACTCCTTGCCGGTCTGGGCGTCGAGCGCATAGAGGACTGCGTGGGTCGAGAGCGGAATACGGCGCTCTACGTTGTCGTCGAGGCCCACATCGGCGCCGGCCTGATCGGTGCCTTCGCCGTTGCCGTAAGCGAAGATGACGCCGTTGGCAATGACGGGCGGCTCACCGCGATTCATGTCGCGCGAGATCCAGGCGGGGACGAGCGTTGGTTTGCCGGCGCGCTCTTCCACTTTAAAGGCCACGACGGCGCCGTCCTTTACCGTGCCGTGCTCGATCGGGGCCTTGAACTGCGAGTGCTTGGGACCCCAAATCGGCGTCAGGACCCAACGGGTTCCCTTTGAATCTTCCCAGCTCGCAAGCGAGCCCCAGATGCCGGCCGAGGCGAAATTCACGTCCTCGTTGCAAATGAGGGGGGTGCGCTGGAGCGGTGTGCGGTGGTCGTCTCCGCCGATGGATTTGAGGTCCATCAGGTAGAGGCGGCATTCCTTGCCGGCGTCGACCATCAGCTCGCGACCCTTCCAATCAAAGATGACGGGGGTAACCTGCATGTCGAGGTCGCGCTTGACGAGCCACTCGGCGTTCGACGGTCCGTAATAGTCTTCGAGCATCAGCATGCCGGTCTTGGTATCGGGTTTGAGACCGACGATTCCGTTACCGTAGACGCCATCTTCGGGCGCCCAACGGCCGTCGCCGGTGCCGGTGTACATCGTGCCATTCTTGCTGATCGCGGGACCGGTGCGTCCCCACATGCCGCCGCCCGCGGGACCCCAGGTGCCGACTTTCTTCGTCTTCAGGTCGTAGACGTAGCCCATGTTGGGATTTCCGCCGCAGCCCTGCGCCGTGTGGGTATAGATGGTGTCGTTATAGAGGTTCAGCGCGTACGGCTTGCCGTTCGGCGGCATGAACTTGGAGGGCGAAGCGATCTCTTCGCCGTCGGCGACGTTGACCTGATGGAGCATCCCGTCCCACGAGACGGCATAGATCGTGTACTTGCCGGGAGCCGAGCCCGGAGCAATTACGGGTGTTGCGGTGATACCGCCGGGGCAGAGGATCCCGCCGGCGCGTCCGCCGGTCGGCTGCTGCCAAGTGCTCTGGAATTTGCGCTTCCAGATGACCTCGCCCTTGTCGACGTCGATGCCGTAGAGGTTGTCGGAGACGCCGGTGGCGATCAGGATCTGCTTCACGCCGTTCGGCGTATTCACCTTCTCCACGATCAGTGGCGGGAGAAGGTTGTGCATTTGACGAGGCTCGTTATCGAGCTTGATCTTCCAGAGGAGCTTGATGTCCTTGGCGGTCGCGGGGGAGAGAATCTTCTCGTCCCGCTGCCAAGCGGTGCGCCGGACGTCGTAGCCGTCGGTGAGCCAGTCGGCGGCGGAAGCGATGGAGCATCCGGCGGTGACGGCGAGGAGCAACGGTGCTATGCGCATGCGAAACCTCGTCTGAGTGATTTCGGTCGATTCCCTCTGAGTCTTGAAACGTATCAATTCCCAGTTGCGAACCACTCTATTACCGGCGGGGAAGGGAAGTCAAGCGGATTCACTCGCGGCGGAGCAGCTCGGCGGGGTCGATCCGAAGAGCGCGGCGGGCAGGCACGTAGCAGCTCGCCATGGTCACGAGGAGCAGGCCGAGGGCGGCGGCAAATAGCGTCAGCGGATCGGAAGGCGACACGCCGATCAGCAGGCCGCGGATGAGGCGAGACGAGAAGTAGATTCCGGGGAGACCGAGCAGCAGTCCGGCCGAGACGAGCAGGGCTCCTTCTTTGAGCACGAGGCGGAGGAGCCGGCCATGATCGGCGCCGACGGCGAGCCGCACGGCCAACTCATGGCGGCGGCGCGTGACCGATCCGGAGACGACGCCGAAGAGTCCCATCGCCGCAAGCAGGAGCGCTCCAATGGCGAAGGCGCCGATGAGGGCGGCGCCGATCGACTGCGGGCTGAGCGAGGCGTCGACAACCTCATCCATCGTTTTGTCGTCTCCTACGGCGACGCGTGGATCGAGCTTGTGAACGGCGGCGCGAACCTCGGGCAGGAGAGACCGCGGGTCGCGGCGGGTCCGCGCCATGTAGAAAAGAGGTCGGGCGCCGAGGTCCTCGTCCCGCATCAGGAGTTGCGGCCGGCCGTCCGTATGCACATCGTACAGTCGCGCCTGGCCGATGACGCCGATGATCGTAACGGGCCGATTGCCGACCCGGATCGTCGAACCCACCGCATCGCCTTTGGGGAAGAAGCGCCGGGCCAGCACGCTGTCGACGATCACTTCGGCGGGGCCGGCCGGACGGTTTTCGGCAAAGGTGTGTCCAGCGAGCACTCGAATGCCCATCGTCTCGACATAACCGTGGCGAACGGCGATCAGATCGGCCACCGGCTTTTCCTCCTCCGGGTTTTGTTGGGCGCCGGGAAGGGTGAGGACGGTCTGAAAGGATCCTCCGCCGGTCAGGGGCAAACTCGACGCTGCGCTGGAACCGGTCACGCCCGGAATTGCCGACATGGCGCGTTGGACACGCGCGTGGAAGTCGATGGCCTCGGTGATCTTCGGGAAGAACTCGGGAGGCGTCCGGACGCGCACGGCCAGGACGCCCTCCGGACGGAAGCCGGGATCCGTGCGGAGCAAACGTTGGAAGCTGCGGGCGACGAGCGCGCCACTGCTCAGCAGGACCAGAGAAAGCGCGACCTGCGCGACGACCATGCCGCGGCGGAGCCTGCCATGTCCGCCGCCGCCGCGAACGGCGCTGCCGGCGAGCAATGCGGACAATTCGGACCGTACCGCCCACACGGCCGGAGCGGCCGCGGCGAGGACGCCGAGCAAAACGCCTACCGCAATGACGGCGGCGGCGATGCGCCAGTCGAGCGCCAGCGTGTCGCGTCGTGGAAGGTCGGGGGGAGCGAGGGCCGCCAGCGCGCTCGTACCCCAGATTGCAGCCAGCGTGCCGAGCGCGCCGCCTACGAGGCCGAGCAGGCCTCCCTCGAGCAGCGTGGAGCGCACGATGGCGGCGGTGTTCGCGCCGAGCGCGCGCGAGACGGCCACCTCATGCTCGCGCTGCGCCGCCCGGGCGAGCAGCACGGAGGCGAGGTTCACCATCAGCATGAAGGCCAGAACGAGGCCGGCTGCGCCGAGCACGATCAGGGCCGGGCGGATGCGGGAAATCACGTCTGCCTTCAGTCCGACTGCGAACAGTTTGAGTCCCCGGCCCTTGAAGTCGCGCTCGTCGATGACGCGCCCGACGGAAGCGACAGCGGCCGCCACGACCGACGGCGACGCGCCATGGCGCGCGCGAACCAAACACGCGAACAGGTTGTTGCGGGAGCTGGTCTTGTCGGCGAGCTCGGACTCATACGGGGCGAATGCGTCGACGGGCTGAGGAGGGGCCGATGCCTCGCTCCGGACGAAGGTGAAGTCCTTCGGCAGCACCCCGATTACGGTGCGGGGCGTGCCCTGGAGTCGGATGTTTTTGCCGATGATCGCCGGATCGCCGCCCAGCCGCTTCCAGAAGTGGTGCGTCAGGACGATGACTCCCCTCCCTCCGGCCGCCATCTCTCCCGGCGCGAATCCGCGGCCAATCGCGGGATAGACGCCAAGCACGTCGAAGACATTCGGCGTCGTCGCTGTGACCGCGACCTCCATCGGCTCGGCGCCTTCGCCCAAAGAAAAAACCCCGCCCAGGAAAGTCTGAAGGGCGGCGGCGTCCTGGAGCACGGAGTTCGGTTTTTGCAGCTCCAGGATGTCCGTGCCGGTCAGGGTCCCCCGGCTGACATCGGCGATGCGGCCGTAATCGCGCCAGACATAGTAAAGGTCGTCGGGGTTCTTGTAGGGCATGGGGTCGAGGAGGATCTTCTGCACCGCCGTAAACACGACGGCGAACATGCCCAGTCCGATCGTCAGGGTTCCAAGTGTGGCGGCGGCGAACCCCGGCGAACGCGCGAGGCGACGACGGACGAGCTCGATATCGCGTCCCCAGTTGCCAGAGCGCCGCCAGCCGGCAGCGGGATAAGCCCGCTCGGCGGGACCGTTCCGCAGCGAGTCGATCAGGGCGCGAAACCAGAGCGCGACGAGGCCGATTATCCCGCGAGTTTTCAGGGAGGCGGCTGCGCGGTCCATGTACGCCTCGACTACGGAATTGCCCATCTCGTCGCGGAAGTCGGGAGGATAGAGATTCTGCAGGAGCCGGAACCAGCGCTCGGACGCTTGAAGCAGGCGGGTCATTTGATCTCCTTGGACAACAGGCCCCCGACGCGGGCCGCGTCGACGAGGGCTCCCAGCCGGCGCGCCTCGGCGCGGGCGATCCGCAGGCCGGCAGGCGTCATCCGGTAGTAGTTTCGGCGCTCGTCGCCGCTTTCGGGAGCGGGGCGTCGGTTGGCGGCCTCGATCCATCGGGCTTCGACCATGCGGGCGAGTGCGCGGTACATGGTTCCGACGTCGGGGACGGCGGACTCGTCGCGAGCCTCGATGTCCTGGATGATCCCGTAGCCGTGGCGTTCGCCGGCGGCAAGACTTAGAAGGATGTGAAATTCGACCGGCCGGAGCGGCAGGTTGTTGTCGATGGCGCGGTTGCGATCCATTGGGACCTCGACGGCGGCAGTCTATGCGCCGCACATATAATGTATGTGCCACGCATAGACTGAGATGTCAAGGTGTGTTCGCCTGCTCGTAGGTAAAGTGATGGAGGTCGCCCTTCCCGGCGAACCGGTGTTCGTCTATTATCTGACGATGAAGTCCTGGGTCGGGTTTGCGTTCGGCTGGGCGATGGCCATACTGAGCCGGGTCGTCTATCATGCGACCAAACGGTCCTGGACCGGGATCGCCGTCGGGTGGGTTATCGCCGCGCTGGCCCTGGGCGGAGCAGCCATGCTGCCCGGTCCGAACATCGACTTGTACTTCAAGGACAGGTACGTGATTGTGTCCAAGCTATCGCTTCTCGTTGGCGTCGGGCTCGTGCTGGTGCTGCCGCTGGCGGTAGCGACGATCCGGCGTGCGCGGGTGACGAGGTAGCGGTTAGGGCGCGA
>DATJGQ010000094.1:0-2837 GCA_035494815.1 Gemmataceae bacterium | reverse complement strand
GTGCTGGTCGGCCGGCGGGCGTCGTGGTACAACGCCGCGAGTCTGCATTCCGGGGGTGTGAACTTCGTCATGGCCGATGGGTCGGTTCGGTTCATCCAGGAATCGATCGACCTGCCGAACCTCACGCGCCTGAGCCGAATGGCCGACGGCGAAGTGATCACGATCAACCAGTGAAACGGCGTTTTTTAGGACGGCCCTTTGGGGCCGTCCTAAGTCGCTCATATTGACCGGAGGAGTCATGCCGCGATTGCTGAGGGTCGCGACACTAGCGGCACTTTTGATCCTCGGCTGCGGGGGCGACGGACTGCGGCGCGTCCCCGTCAAAGGCCAAGTGACGGCCAAGGGGTCGCCGGTCAGCAATGCCACCGTCTCCTTCATGCCCGCCGACGGCACCAAAGGGGAAGGCGGTATCGGTTCGACCGACGCCGCGGGCATGTACACTTTGATCGGCTCTCGGCGTGGCGACGTCGGCGTCGTCCCGGGCAAGTACAGCGTCCGCATCAGCCGTTTCATCAACCGCGACGGCACGCTCCTGCCGTCGGACGCCAAGTGGGCGGACTTCCCGAACGCGATCGAATCTGTACCCGCCCCGTATTCGTTGCCCGACTCGAAGTTCTTCGTCACAGTGCCCGACTCCGGGGGTACGCTGGACATCCCAATCCCGGTGAAACTGATCGGGGCGAAATAATCTCGTCGCGCCACGCGGAGGCCGGCACATGTCAAGACTCGCCGCAAGGCGCCTCACGGTCGGCTTGCTCTGCATTGCGATCGCGCTGCTTCCGACGGCATGTGGTCCGCAGCCCGTCGCACGGCCGGTCGCCGCCGCGCAGCCCGGGCCGGTATCGACCGAGCCGGGTGAAATCGAGCTGACCGACGCGAAGGCAACCAAGGAGCCAAAGGACCGAGTCCGGGTCGAAGTCCGCTATCGGTTCACGAAGGGCAGGCCCGATAAGTACTACCTCTGCGAGATCACATTCCCCGGCACCACCAACGTCGGTGCGAGACCGCTGGATACCTGGGAAATGAAACCGGAAGGGGTATTCAAGGACGTTGTCCAACTCCACAAACCGCCCGTGGAAAAGTTTGAAATCCGCTTCTCAGAAGCCGTGTCGCCGCAGAACGGCTACAAAATCATCTCCAACGTCGCCACCGGCAACGTCGAGTAGGGTGGGTCGAGTCTTCGAGGCCCACCAACAAATCTCGGAGGTTCACCCGCCATGCCCTCTTCATTCTCCCGCCGTCGTTTTCTTGCGTCCGCGGCCGCCGCGACTGCGCCCGCCTGGCTCCTCGAGGAAAGCCGCTCGTATGCCCAGCCCGCGGCGCCGCAATCGCCGAACGACAAGCCGCACATCGCGCTGATCGGCTGCGGCGGCCAGGGGCGTGGCGATACCCGCAACGCCGCGAACTTCGGCACCGTCGTCGCCGTCTGCGACGTGGACGACCGCCATGCCGCTCAGGCCGCGGGAATGTTCCCGGGGGCGAAAACCTACAAGGACTTCCGCAAGCTGCTCGAAGCTAAAGACATCGATGTCGTCATCAACGGCACGCCCGATCATTGGCATACGCTTGTGAATCTCGCCGCCCTAAAAGCCGGCAAGGACGTTTACAGTGAAAAGCCACTGACGCTGACGATCGACGAGGGCAAGCGACTCGTCAAAGCCGTCCGCGAGTCGAAGCGCATCCTCCAGACCGGCAGCCAGCAACGCAGCGACGCGAAGTTCCGCCAGGCGTGCGAACTCGTCCGCAACGGCCGCATCGGCAAGCTGACGCACGTCACAACGATTCTCCCGTCCGGCTTGCACGACGGACCCTTCGCGAGCAAACCGGTGCCGGCGGGTTTGGACTGGGACGTGTGGCAGGGGCAGACACCGGCCGTCGAGTACGTACCTCAGCGGTGCCACTTCTCCTTCCGCTACTGGTACGACTACTCCGGCGGGACGATGACCGACTGGGGCGCCCATCACAACGACATCGCACTTTGGGGCATGGGCCTCGACCGCAGCGGCCCGGTCGCGATCGAGGGCCGGCCGCTCGTCGAGCCGATCCCCGGCGGCTACACGGCCGCGAGTCAGTACGAAGTGACCTACACCTACGCCAACGGCGTCACCCACCGCTGTGCCAGCACGACGCTCAACGGCCCGACGGGCTCGGTGCAAAAAGAGCCGAAGCCCGACGACCCGCCGCACGGCGTCACCTTCGAGGGGACCGAAGGCAAGATCTTCGTCACCCGGGGCAAGATCGAAGCGAGCCGGCCGGAGATCCTGTCGGAGCCGCTGACTTCGAAGAAAGTGGAACTGTACGTCAGCACCAATCATATGGGCAACTTCTTCGACTGCGTCCGCAGCCGTAGGCCGCCGATCTGCGACGCGGAGATCGGCCACCGCTCGGTGTCGGTTTGCCATCTCGGCGTGATCGCGATCCGCCTCGGCCGCAAACTGACCTGGGACGCCGACAAGGAGAAGTTCGTCAACGACAAGGAAGCCGACGGCTACGTCGCCCGGCCGCAGCGGAAACCGTGGACGTATGAGATGGTGTGAGCCGACGCTCGGCCGGTTTTAGTTGTCGCCGCAAGTGACAGCAAGACGCATCCCGGCACGGTGGTGCGGATAGCGGCCCGGATTGAAATTGGGCATGTCAGGGAAGGCAAGAACGCGGACCTGTATTCATGCCCCGGCCGAACCGCACTTTGACCGCTTGCCGGCCGTGAGCTACCTTCTCCATAGTTCCGACAGCGCTCGGGAATGGCGCTCCCGTCTCGCCCCGGGTTCTGGGGAATCCTCAACAGCGACTTACGGGAGAATCGGCCATGCGTCAGTTCACGAAGAATGTCGTCGCGT
>DATJGQ010000093.1:0-6103 GCA_035494815.1 Gemmataceae bacterium | reverse complement strand
CGGTCGCGCAGGCGCCCGTCACGGGGTTCAACGAAATCCCGGCGCCGCCGAAGGTCAACGTGCAGGATAAGGAGGACGTCTGGGTCCTCGACTTCAAATTCAAGTCGCCGCGGGTTATCAACGTCGACATCGCCGGCCGTGGCAAGAAAAACGTCCTGTACCTTTGGTACCAGGTGAGCAACAAGACCGGCCAGCCGCGGACCTTCATCCCCGACTTTGAACTCGTTACCCGCACGTCCGACAAGACGACCGTTCACGCGGACCAGGTGCTTCCCAAAGTTCAGGCAGACATTGCCAAGCTGGAAGATCCGACCGGCTTTCTAAATCTGCGGAATTCCGTCACAATCGCCGCCCAGCCCGTCCCCGCGACGAAACCGGACTCGAATCCGGTGCTGGTGACCGGCGTGGCGATCTGGCCGGACGTTTTCGATGCCGCCCCGAGCATGACGAGCTTTAGCATCTTTGTCAGCGGCCTGTCGAACGGCTGGTCGGCCGACGACCAGGGGCAGGTTCGCCGCAAGACGCTCCAGCTGAACTTCCGCCGCTACACGGATGCCCGGCATGTGGACGGCACGGCGATCCAATTTGTCGCGCCGCATGAATGGGTCTACCGGGCGACGTCCGTCCGAGCCCCGGCGTTGCGGCCCGCCCCGCCGACAGAGAAGTAACGGGGTGACGGCCGCCCGGCTGCTCCCTATACTCATTAATGTTGCAGGGAACTTAAAGCCCGCCCGCGACAACGGGCGGGCTTCGCGGTTTAGGGAGTCCACGGGCCATGGCACATAAGAAGGGTCAAGGGTCGGTCAAGAACGGTCGCGACTCGAACGCGCAACGACTCGGCATCAAGGCTTACGGCGGCCAGTTCGTACCGGCGGGCGGCATCATCGTCCGACAGCACGGCACCAAGTTTCACGCCGGCCGAAATGTTAAACGGGGTAAGGACGATACGCTGTTCGCACTGGTCGAAGGGGTTGTACTCTTCGACCGGCAGGGCCGCCGGGCCAACGTGGTCGCCGAACAACCGGCCTGACCGCTGTCCGCCGCACATCCGGAACGACGGAAAACGCCTCCCGACCGACGCGGCGTCTGCTGATCCGCGTCGGTTCGGTCACATTTGCAATTTTGTTCCCGTCGCAACTACCTTGTATCCCGGCATGAACTACAGTTGTGCATCCCGTTGACTGCCGGGTGGCCGCCCGGAGTTTGAACGTGGGTATGACTCGTCCGCGCTCGGTCGAGCCGCGCCGCGCGCCGTACCGGTGTGACCATGCAACTGCCTGACGAAACCATCGAATACAACTTCCAAGTCGTCCTGTCCTCGCGAGTGGATTCGTGGACGCCGCTCGCGGAATTGCAGGCGCAGAATTTCCTGACGCCTAACCGCGTCCGCGGCATCCTGCCGCTCATCCAACAGGTCCGCAGCCAGGTCGCGGCGGAACGTGAACTGCACTCGCCGCCGGCCGACCAAAAGCCGCTCGACGCCGGGTTCATCGACCTGCCGCAGAAGCTGCTCGACGGTCACCGTCGGCAGGGCGAGTCGAGCGAACTCGGCCGGATTCTCGCCCTGGCCCAACGGCTCCGCGAGCAGACCGATCGCGTGGTCATCCTCGGCCTCGGCGGATCGACTTTCGGGGCCAAGGCGCTGTTTAAGGCGTTGTGCAGTCGCTACCACAACGAGTTGCCGCCCAACGCCCGCATGGGGGCGCCGCGCGTCTATTTCGAAGGGGACTCCAGCGACAACGACTCGCTGCAGGACCTGCTCGACCTGCTCGAGCACACCTGCGTGGACCCGGAACTGCTCGAGGAGCGATGGAGCCTGATCGTCGCCAGCAAGACGGGCAGTTCGCTGGAAATGGCGGCCGCCTACCGCGTGTTGCGGGGGGAAGCGGCGAAGTACTACGGCAGTCATTCCGACGCGCTGCGAACTTTGATCGTCCCCGTGACCGGCGCCTCGGGCCCGCTCCGGGAGCTTGCGAGGGCTGAGGGCATCGCGGATCAGGACGTGCTGACCGTGCCGGAAAATGTGGGCGGGCGATACTCCGTCTTCACCGGCGTCGGCCTGCTGCCGGCCGCGACGATGGGATTGGACGTCCGCGCCCTGCTCCTCGGCGCCGCGGCCATGACCAAGCGATTCCTCGAAGAGCCGTTCGAGCGAAACCCGGTCCTGCAATATGCCGCGGTCAACTACCTGATGACCGAGGAGCTGGCTAAGAAGACCCGCGTGTTCGCGGTCTGGTCAAAGAAACTCGAAGCACTCGGCAAGTGGTACGAAAACGTTCTGGCCGAATCGCTGGGAAAGATGGGCCGCGGACCGACGCCCTATACCACGGTCATGACCCGCGACCTGCACGCCCGTGGCCAGCTGCACCAGGAGGGCACGCGGGACAAGATGATCAACAACCTGCTCGTGAAAACGACGAAGGCTCAGCCGATCGGCATCGGCATGGCCGATCATAACGAAGACGATCTCAATCAGTTTTCCCGTCGGACATTTGCGGACCTGACTCGGGCCGCACACGGCGCGACGAGCCAGTCGTTCGTCGAATCCGCCCGACCGACGGCCGACCTGATCATGCCGGCCATATCGGAATTCACGATCGGACAGCTCATGCAGCTTCTCATGCTCGCCACGGTCGTGGAGGGCCGTCTCATGGGCGTGAACCCCTACGGCCAGCCGGGCGTCGAGGCGTGCAAACGGAACATCCGGGCCATCCTACAGTCGATGCCCAATCCCGTCGGGTAACCTCCGCTTTTCCGCCACGTACCGCCCCTTGACCGCGCCGATCTAATGGTTCGGCGTCGCGATAGACATTTGATTGACACCCAGGACACGTGCCGCCTATGACCCGCTATTGCGCCTTCCGGCTGCTGCCGGTGGCGGTCGCGGCGTTCTTACTTTCGCCGCTTTCCCATACTTCCTGGCCATACGATCCGCCCGCCGAACAGGCGATGCCCACGGCGAACGCCACGGCGCTGCCCGCGGAGGTGCTCCGCGATCGCGCCGGCCTGCTCGCCCGGCTCGGCATCGACCGCTGGCACGCAGCCGGGCATCGCGGGGCGGGCGTCACCGTCGCCGTACTGGATACGGGGTTCCGCGGCTACCGGTCCTACCTCGGGACGGCGCTGCCCTCATCGGTGCGAACTCAGTCGTTCCGGCTCGACGGCGAACTCGAAGCCCGCGACAGTCAGCACGGTATCTTGTGCGGCGAAGTGATTCACACGCTCGCGCCCGACGCCGAGCTGCTGTTCGTGACCTGGGAGCCCGACCGCCCGGACACGTTCGTGCAGGCCGTCGCCTGGGCGAAGGACCAAGGCGCGCGGATCGTGTCGTGCTCGGTGATCATGCCCAGCTGGAGCGACGGCGAAGGCGGCGGCCCGGTGCACGCGGATTTAATGCGTGTCGCCGGCGACGGCCAATCCGCCTCCGACCTGCTCTGCTCCGCGTGCGCCGGGAACATCGCCCAGCGGCACTGGTACGGGGGGTTTCGTCCGGATTCGTTGGGATACCACCAATGGCAGGCCGGCGAGCGCGATAACGGATTAACGCCGTGGGGCGAGGAGGAACGCGTCTCCGTGGAGCTGTGCTGGCCGGCGGGCTCGTCCTACTCGGTCTCCGTGCACGAGGCTTCGACCGGGACGGAGATCGGCCGCGCCCCGCTGCGTGCACAGTCCGGCGGTCATTGCGCCGTGGTGCGGTTCGCGCCGGCGCCGGGGAAGCGATACACGGTCCGCGTTCGTCATACCGGCGGTCCGGAGGCGCCGTTTCATCTGGCCGCGTTGGGCGCCTGGCTGGACCGCTACACTCAACGCAGCAGCATCCCGTTCCCCGGGGACGGCCCCGAATTCCTGGCGGTCGGCGCGCTGGAACCGACGGGCCGGCGGGCGATCTACAGTTCCTGCGGGCCGAATTCCTCCGTGCCGAAGCCCGATTTCGTCGCGCCCGTACCGGTGCTGACCGCGTGCCGGGGCAAACCGTTCGCCGGCACGTCGGCGGCCGCCCCGCAGGCCGCGGCGCTCGCGGCCGTCTGCCTGAGCCGGCATCCGGATTGGTCGCCCGATCGGGTACGGGCGTATCTGCGTAAGTCCGCGACGGACATTTCCCCGCCCGGGCACGACTGGGAGACGGGTTACGGCATCTTGCGGCTCCCGATTGACCCCTAATGCGGTGCCGCCCACTGCGAAGAGGACTTGCTGCGACCGCCGGTCGGGTCCTACAATACGCCAACGGCTGGGGCGGTAGCTCAGCTGGGAGAGCGCTGCAATCGCACTGCAGAGGTCGAGAGTTCGAATCTCTTCCGCTCCACATTTCGGCCCCCCGTGGTAACCCCGCGGGGGGCCGTTTCATCTCTCAAATTAGACCGGTTCCTGCGACGCCGAAATCGTTGAAAAACCCCTGAAATTTCAGGTTGTATCGCTCGTAGCGGAACCGCCAAAAAAGCCCCTCAAAATTCCGACCGCTATTTGACACGCGCCGGCATGCGACCTAGGGTTGCGGCGTGAGTGAGTCGGAGTGAACGAAACCCTTCGCCCCCTCGGCCCTTCGCTTCACGACGACCGCACGGATCGACAGTCGAGCCGTCGCCGCCCTCACGAGCGACGTTCGACCCCCGCCCGGGCGGCGGGAAGCAACCCACGCAAGCGACGACCCCCTTGAGCGTGGACGCCCGCGAGGAATAGATAAGAACGTAACAATATGTTGATCCATCCCCCACGGGCGGATCAACGAGCCCGCGAGGGAGACCCCACACCATGCTACTTGCCTTTACCCGTAAGGCGGTCGCATTCCTGAAGGCCGAAGACGGCCCGACCGCCGTTGAGTATGCGGTCATGCTCGCCCTAATCATCGTGGTGTGCATCGGCACCATCACGGCCCTGGGCCAGAACGCCAACTCCACGTTCGACACCGTCAAGAACGCCCTGCCCAGTGGTAGCTGAGCCGAGTGAGTGTCCTACACACTCGTTTCGTCCACACGCTATCACGGGAGAGACTGCCATGCGTCAGTACGCGAAGAACGTCGTCAAGTTCGTCAAGGCCGAGGACGGCCCGACCGCGGTCGAGTACGCGGTCATGCTCGCCCTAATCATCGTGGTGTGCATCGGCACCATCACGGCCCTGGGCCAGAGCACGAACGCGACGTTTACGACCGTCAAGAACGCTATGCCCACCGGTAGCTGAGCGGCCGGGCCTTCCGCACGAGTAGGTCGTCCTCAGTGTCAGTTAGCGCCCTGCGATGGTACATCGCAGGGCGCTTTCGTTTCCCCGACGCAAGTCATAATCGATGGATGAGGCCGGCAGGGCGGCGGCACACTTCTATGGGCATGTTCTTTAGCACGTCACGGCACGCTGCGCGGATCGACGCAGTACCGAGCGGACGGTCGTGTGGGACCAACGGGCGCCACGGCAGGCGACGCCGGCCGCGTCAAGCCGACGGGCAATCTCCCGCAGTCCCCGCCCGTGTCGGCGATCTTCCCGAATCCGCCTGATCGTCGTCTGTTCGTCCGCGTCTTCGACAAGCCGGTCCGCGTCGGAGGGATCGGGCCGCCAATCGTATGGGCAACGGTCCGGCCGGGTCATGCGGCGGCCCTTGGCCTGATGCCGTAGCATGGCGGCAGATGTCCGCTCCGCAACCTGCTCGCGTTCCAGTTCTGCCAGCGCGGAGAACAGGATGAAAACGAATCGGCCCATTGGCGAACGAGTGTTGACGTTTTCCTGAATCACCGCGAGGTCGGCCCCGGCAGCGCTAAGACTCGCGGCAAGGTCGATGGCGTCCCTGGTGCACCGGGCGAGCCGGGAGAGCGAGTAAACGACCAGGACGGCCTTCCGCTTGCAGGCGGCGGCAATCGCATTCTGGAGTCCCGGCCGGTTATCCGCACGCGCGCCGGACAAGTCCTTGTCAAGGTGTTCGGCAACGACGGTATAGCCGTGGCCGAGCGAGTACGCCCGGCAGCGCTCAAGCTGCTTCTCGGCGCTGTCGCACTCCTCGGGATTTGGTCGGGGCGAAAACCTCGCGTAAAGCACGGCCAGGGGTATGGTCGTCGTCTCCCGCGCGTCCTGCGATTGGAGTTAAGGGAGGCCCTTGCGTCCAGGAAGTGGCTAAAACAA
>DATJGQ010000092.1:0-2363 GCA_035494815.1 Gemmataceae bacterium | reverse complement strand
GTCCGACTTCATCGGCGGCGCGGACCTGACCCGGTTCCGGAACCGCGTCGGGGTCATTCTGCGTGACCGACAGGGGCGGAACTAGTACGCGCGGCCGTGTCGTCCGAGGGCGGTCCGCACCAACAACTCCGAAAAACGGACGTCTTTTTTCGGTTGATTGATCGCTCGCGCGCGCAATTGCTGTTCTAGAGGTGTGGCTTGTCGGCGAGTGATGTCGTCTAGGCCCGTAGCGTGCGCGTCCTGCCGCTGCGTCTTGTTCGTAGGCTTCAACGCCGGCGGCGCTATTAACCAGGCGGATTACAGCCAAATTCGCAACCAATTCGGCGTCATCGCGCCAGAGCCGGAGGTCGCGTCATGTCGCGCTTGTTCCGACGATACCGGTCACGGCCTGGCCGCGCGTCCCGTCCCCCATCCGTGCATCGAGATGGCGCACGGTTGCGTGGCCGGCTGCAGCTGGAAATGCTGGAGGACCGGATCGCGCCGACGGTCTTCACGGTGACTAACACGAACGATTCCGGCAACGGCTCGCTGCGGCAGGCGATCGCCAACGCCAACTCTCTGACCGGCGCGGATACCATCGTCTTCGATCCCGCCGTCTTCGGCACGCCGCGAACGATCTCGCTGGAATCGGGGACCCTGCTCGTCTCTGACGGCGTGACCGTCACCGGCCCCGGCGCAGGCCTCCTGACTGTCAGCCGAGACCCGATTGCAGACCATTTCCGCATATTTAACTTCACGGGGAATTTCAGTGCCACTCTGTCCGGCATGACGATTACTGGCGGGTACGTGGAAGTCAACGACGGCAGCGGCGGCGGCGGCGGCCTGTCCGTCCACGACGCCGCTTCGGTGACCGTCCAAGACTCGGTCATCACGGGCAACATCAGCCTTAGCCCCCCAGGCGCGGGGATCTACATGCACGCCGGTGCGCTGACGGTGCGAAATAGCACCGTCTCCGGCAACACGGCCAACCTCGATTCCAGTATCGCGGGCGGAGGCATCGTTGCGGCCTTCGGAACGCTGCTCGTCGAAAACAGCACGATTTCCGGCAATATAGCCACGAACCGCATCGGCGGCGAAAGCGACGGCGGCGGCGTTTTGGTCGCCGGCGGCATCGGGAACTGGACCATTCGCAACAGCACTATCGCGGGGAATACAGCCGGCAGCAGGGGCGGCGGCATCGCGGTGGAGACCGGCTCTGGTAGTTCCCCTCTCGTCATCCAGAACTGCACGATCGCCGGCAACAAGGCCAACGGGATCTTCAATGGCCAGGGCGGCGGCGGCATCGCGAGGCTTGGCGGGCCGGTGTCGATCGCGAGCACGATCGTCGCCAACAATAATGCCGGCACGACGGCTCTGGACGTGCTCGGGTCCATCACCGCCAACAATAGCCTGATCCAAAACTCGGCCGGGGCGACGATCAGCGGCAGTAACAACATCCTGGCAATGGACCCGAAGCTCGGCCCGCTGCAATACAACGGCGGACCGACTTTCACGATGGCCCTTCTGCCCGGCAGCCCGGCCATCGACGCCGGCAGCAACCCGGCCGGCCTCGCCACAGACCAGCGGGGGGCGGGCTTCGCCCGCGTCAGCGGGCCGCAGGCGGATATCGGCGCGTTTGAAGTGCAGCGGCCCACCGCCATGGCCGCGTTCGCCGACGTAACCACAGCGGGCGGAACGGGCTATACGCTGACCGTCACCTACGCCGACGCGACGGCCGTCAATGTCGCCACGCTGGACAGTAACGACATCCGGGTGACCGGGCCGAACGGCTTCAACGCGCTGGCCACGTTCGTCGGCGTGGACAACACTGCGAACGGCACGCCCCGAATCGCCACCTACCGCCTGACGCCACCAGGGGGTTCCTGGGATCGCGCCGACGATGGTGCCTATCGGGTTACGGTCGAGCCGGGCCAGGTGTTCAACACCGCCGGGGCCGACATGCCGGCCGGCACCGTCGGCACCTTCCAGGTGCTGCTGCCGACTTTAACGGTGACCAACACCAGCAACTCGGGACCGGGGTCGTTGCGTCAGGCGATCCTGACCGCCAACGCGACCCCCGGCCCCGACGTCATCGCATTCGATTCGTCCTTCAACACGCCGCGGACGATCTCGCTGACCACCACGCCGGACGCGACCAACCCGTCGGCGCTGACCGTCACCGACTCGCTGGCGATCGTCGGCCCCGGAGCGAGCCTTTTGACGGTCCGCCGTGACTCGGCCGCGTCGACGTTCCGCGTCTTCGACGTCAAGAGTGGCGCTGCCGCCGTCATCGACGTGAGCATTTCGGGCATGACCATTTCGGGCGGCAGCACCGCGGGAGTGGCCGCCGGGACCAACGGTTCGGGCGTCACGGGCGACGGCGC
>DATJGQ010000091.1:0-2966 GCA_035494815.1 Gemmataceae bacterium | reverse complement strand
CTCGAAGACTCGAGCCGCGGCGGAACGGCTCAGAATGGCCTTCCAGTTTTACCCCATGAATAGCCCGCCGTGATATGACGGGTCGAACGGGGCGACCACCTGCTTGACCGCGTACGTCTGGCCGTCCCGGACCTGAACGGTGTTGCCGACGGAGGTCAACAGGTCGTTGCGGCCGTCCTGGTCGAAGTCCACGACGTCAACCCGGACGCTGGCGATCGTGCCGAGCTGGGCGACGGTGAAGCTCCGGACCTCTTGGCCGGTGTCGCCGTGGAAGGCTCGCACTTGCGTGCCGCCGCGAGGGCCGGGGCCGGTGACGACTTCGGCCTTGCCGTCGCCGTCGAGGTCGCCGGCGGAGACGTAGACGCCGCCGGTAAACGTCGAGGCGTAGGCCATCCACTGGGCGCCGAGCTGGTAGTCGACACCGTTCCAGACGCGGACGTGCGGCCCGCCCCCGGGGCCGGCGGCCGTGATGATGTCGGCAAACCCGTCGTTGTTCACGTCGGCGCTCGCCACGCGGACGCCGCCGCGGAAGATCGGGTCATAAGCCATCCATTCGGTGATCAGCTCGGTGGTCGAGTCGATCGTCGCCTGCGGCGCCGGCGTCTGCGTCGGCGGCGTGTCCGGCGGAGTCACCGGCGGCGGATCGCTCGGCGGCGTCGGGTTCGACGGATCACTCGGCGGTGTCGGATTCGACGGGTCGCTCGGCGACGTGGGGTTGGCCGGGTCCGACGGCGCCGGCGGGGGGGTGGTCGTATCGGTCGAAGTCGGCGGCGGCTGATTCTGGATGACGATCGGCGGAACGGCCCAGGCGCCGTTCCAGACCTTCACGTGCGGGCCGCCCGTTTCGCCGGCGGCGGTGATGATGTCGCCGTGCCCGTCGCCGTTCACGTCGCCGACGGCCACGTAGACGCCGCCTTTGAAGCTCGGGTCGTAGGCCATGAACCGCTTGAGTTCGGCGCCGGTCTTGCCGTCGAATACCTTCACGAGCGGCAGACTGCCGGCGCCTGCGGCGGTGACGATGTCCGGCGTGCCGTCGCCCGAGACGTCGCCGGTGGCGACCCGGACGCCGCCGTGGTAGGAGGCGTCATAGGCCATGAAGCTGAATTTAATCTGGCCGGTCGCCGTGTCGTAAACGTTGACGATCGGCGAATTACCCGCCTCGGCGCCAACGGCGACGAACGGGGGGGCGACAGTAGCCGGCGGCGGCGGCGGCGCCGGGTCGGTCGTCGGCGGCGGATCGTCCGTGGCCGTGCCCGGTTCCAGCGGGTTGGTGACAGACGGCAACGACCGGTCCTCCAGCGGCAGCACCCGCGGCCGGAACGCCAATCGGCGGCCCAGCGGCTGCGCGGACGGACCGCCGGAATGACGCGGAGTCATCGCGCGGTCTCCGATTCGGGTTGTACGATTTCGACGTTCGGCGCGGCTGATAAGCGATCGGCCGGGGGCGTGCAAGGGAAGTTGTTACAATTCCGGCAGCAGGTACACCATGTCCGCCCGCGTCGCCGCACATTCGTCTGATACAATCATCCTTCGGCCGTCCGAGGGACTGATCGTGGTCACATCGCTCGTACTGCTCGCCGCGCTGGTCGGGCAAACTCCTTCCAATTCGCCGCAGCCGACTCCGGAGGCGATCGCGCAGGCCGTCCGTGACCTCGGGGCGGACGATTACTACGTCCGCGAGAAAGCGACCGGGTGGCTGTGGTCGGCCGGGACCGCCGCGGAAGCGCCCTTGCGCGCGGTGGTGACGAGCAACGATCCCGAAGTGGCCGCCCGGGCGCGAGACCTGCTCGACAAGATACCCTACGGCATCACGCCGGACATGCCGAGGCGGTTCGTCGAGCTGATCGGCCGGGCACGGGGCGGCGGCTCAGCGACCTGGCCGGGCGTCGTCATCGATCTGCTCGACCTCGGGCCCCGCGGTTTGGAGGTTGCCCGCCGGTTGGCCGAGCGGTTGGGCGCGATGCCGGGGCAGCGGACGTACATGCTGCAGGTGCTCGACCAAGAAGGGTGGCGCGTGGCCCCGCACTTCCTCGTCGCCGGGCGGGCGGCCGAGGCGGAGGAACTGCTCGAAAGGAGCGCGGTCGCCGGGTCGATGGTCACCGGGGAGCCGACCGCCGTCCGGCACTATGCCGCCGTCATGAAGCTGCAAAACCGGCTCGGTGAGCAGATCCCCCGCTGGCGCGAACTTGCGGAGAAAAACCATGGGAAGGACGGCCCCGGGCATCGCCTGGCCGACGGGCAGCCCGGCGGGACGGCGGCCGCGGTCATCCTGACGTATCTCGCCCGGCTTCAAGGCGATCTCGAACAGGCGCGATGGGCGGCTGAGCGAACCGGCAAGGCCGAACTGAAAGAAGCCGTCTTGTTCGACGCCGGTGCGTGGGCGGATCTGGCCGCCCTGCCGCCGACCGCGACCGGGAACTCCCCGATTCTCCGCGTCGGCCTGCAAGAAATGTATCTGCGTGCGGCGGGCAAGACCGCGGAGGCCGACAAGGCGGTGGCCGAGCTGAAGACGCAACCATCGACGAGCAGCGGCACGGCGCCGCCGCTTCTATTCCGGGCGCTGATGTTCGCCCAGCGGCCCGATGACGCGCTCGCCGTGTTGACCGAGCCGGGGCGGCCGGACCTGGTCGTGCCGAGGTTCGAGATTCTCGCCCAGCGGCACGATTACGCGAAAGCGTTCGAGGCGATGGAGCAACCACTCCCCGACCACAGTACCTACCGTTGGCAGCGCGACACGGCCCGCATCCGCGTGTATCACCAGCTCGGCAACGAAGAAAAGCTTCGCGAAGTCCTCCGGGGCGTCCAGCAGTACGACCGCATTAACCAGAACGAGCGCGCGCCGGTGTTGGACCTCGTCGAGCAGTTGGTCTCGCTCCATCTGCAGGAGGAAGCGCTGCCGATCGCGGTCGCGCTGCTGAACGGCGGCGCGCCGCCGGCGGATGTGTTCGCCAAGGTGGCCCCGAAGA
>DATJGQ010000090.1:0-3284 GCA_035494815.1 Gemmataceae bacterium | reverse complement strand
ATGAAACAGAAAATCGTGCTCGTTGAGCGGCTGGTCGATATAAGACGACACGTACAGGTCCGGCCGGCCGTCGTTGTCGTAATCGCCCCAGGCCGACGGCGTGGCCTTGTCTCCGCCCGCAACCCCCTTCGCCGCCGCGACCTCCGTGAAGCGGCCGTTGCCCTCGTTGTGAAACAGAAAATTCCGTCCGTACCCGGCGACGAACAGGTCCAGCCGGCCGTCGTTGTCGTAGTCGACCACGCTCGGTCCGTTGCTGCCAAAGTTCGCCGGCCGGCCATCGGCGTCCATGCCCAGTTCGCGGGCCACGTCGACAAAGCGCGACCCGTCGTTCCTGAAGAGTCCGTTCAGCGTCCCATCCTGATTCGCGACGAACAGATCGAGCCGGCCATCCTCGTTCATGTCGAACCAGACGGCGCCGACCGTCTTGCGCGGGTCGTCCACCCCCATGTCTTTCGCCACGTCGACGAAGCGCGTCCCCTCGTTGTGGAACAGCATGTTGGGTGCGTCGCGGAACGCGACGAACAGATCGACGCGGCCGTCGTTGTCGAAGTCGATCCAGGACACCTGGCGCGTCTCGCCTTTGACGTCGACACCCAGATCGCGGGCGACGTCGATGAACCGCCCGCCGCCCTCGTTGCGATACAGCTTGTTCGCCATGCCGGACCGCCGGGTGAACCCGACGTAGAGATCGAAGCGGCCGTCGGCGTTAGGGTCACCCCATGCGGCGGCCCTCGTATCGGTCAGATCGGCCAGGCCGGCGCCGGCGCCCACCTCGACGAACGTGCCGCGATCGTTCCTGTACAAGCGATTCGCGACGCCGTCTTTGAATCCGACGAACAGATCGAGGTCGCCATCGCCATCGAAGTCGGCCCAGCAGCTCGGCTGCCCGCCGGTCACCGCAAACAGCTCCGGCTGGACGAGCTCGAAGCGCGGCGCCGCCACCGGCGGGATCTGAGCCCACGCGATCGATCGCCGGCTCGCTCCGAACCCGACAATCCCCGCGGCGCCAAGCCGCACGAACCCGCGTCGATTCACGCGCATCGTCATCTCCCGCGTTCACGAATTCCACATTCTTAATTCTTAATTCTTAATTCTTAATTCTCAATTCAAGAACCCGCACCGTGTCTGCCTACTTCTTCGGAGCCCAATTCATCACCACCGTCATGGGCGCCGGGCCTTCGGCTTCGTCGAGGGCGGTGTTGATCAGGAAGCGCTGGCCGTCGGCGTTGACGTCGTAGGTCGGAACGACGAACGCGTTGGCGACGCGGGTCTGGAACAGCTCGCGTGGGCGGCCGGTTTCGAACGTCGTGGCGGTGGCCTTCACCTCGACGGCCATCAGCTTGCGGTCCGGGCCGATATAGAAAAGCTCTTTGCCGTCGCGGCGCCATCGCGGGCGGCTGCCGCCGTTGGTCGAAACCGGAACTGTCCCACTGGAGTTGGGAAACGCCTGTACGTATATCTGAGATAGCGTGGA
The DNA here is from genome assembly GCA_035494815.1 of Gemmataceae bacterium. Classification (GTDB taxonomy): domain Bacteria; phylum Planctomycetota; class Planctomycetia; order Gemmatales; family Gemmataceae; genus DATJGQ01. Next base: position 1,810 of record DATJGQ010000090.1, on the reverse strand, counting down.
CTCGTCGGACTGGTACGCGATCCAGCGGTTGTCCGGCGAAAACTGCCCGTTCATCTCGTTGAATTCGGTCTGGACTACGGGAACAGGCTTGCGGTCGCCCTCCAGCGGGAGCACCCAGAGATCGTATCCGGTCTTTGGATGCTGGGTCTGATAGAGGATCGAGCGACCGTCGGAAGACCAGTCGGTAGGGAGTTTTGAATCTTTGGATTTCAGAAGCGGCTGCTCAGTGCCGGCGCCACTGGAAGCCTTCTGGAACAGGTCGAAGGCGCCATCGCGATTCGAGTTGAAGACGATTCGGCCGCCGTCAGGCGACCACACGGGAACTGAGTTGATCGCCGGCTGAAAAGAGATGAATCGCGTACTGGTTTCGCGAGCAAGTTCGAGCAGCCAGATGTCTACTTGCCCCTGTGCGCCGCGGCGGGCCACGGCGACCCGCTTCTCATCGGGTGAGAGCCTCGGAGCAAGTTGGTCTTCCGGCTGTCCGAGCCGCCCGACTTCCGTGCCGGTGCGATCGAACCAGGCGAGCTGGGTCTTCGGGCCGGCGCCGGCAAGATACGCGAGCGTGCCGTCGGACGAAACCGAGAACGCCCGCCAGCCATTACGTGCCACAACCTGCCCCACCTGTTGAACCACGGGGAAGGGCTCGCCGCGCCACTGCAACCGTCCAGCGTCGAAGGGTTGAGCCATCAGGACGGCGTCGCGCGCGAAGAGGACGTAGCCAGCGGAATACACAGCCATGGAGTCGCCCGCCACGAGGCGTCGGCGTTCCGTGGAGTTGGGCTTGTCGTCGAGCGATCCGATGATGACGGCGCTTTGCTCCCGGTCTGCGTCTCTCGTATAGAGCCAGTAGAGAAAGTGGCGGCCATCGGGCAGGAACTGCGGCCAGTTGTGAGACACCTCTGTTGCGGGATTCAGCGTGGTAACCGGTGCAGGCGCGCCGCCCGCGGCGGGCACTCGTCTTATCGGCCCCGGGCCTGCCTCGAAGAGAATCGTCCCGTCGCCGCTCCACGTCCCGCCCCGGGCCAAGCCGTCGGCACTACAGAGTGTGAGCGGAGGCCCGCCGGAAACGTCAATCTTCTTGAGCTTGCCCCGAGAGAAGAATGCCAGGAACCGGCTGTCGGGAGACCAGAAGGGCGAAGCGGCGTCCTCCGTTCCAGGGAGTGATTGGGAGCCGAGCGAATCGAGCGGGCGGACCCACAGAAGCGTTTTGCCTGCGACAATGGCGACGAAGGCCAGGCGGCGGCCGTCCGGGGAGATGGTTGGATATTCGACGGCTGTGGCCTTCTCGGGCGGAGGCACCTGGAAGCGGGTGGTGGGCGCGGCCGGAGGAGTTTCGCGGAAGTAGATGAGCGATAGTGCGCCGAGTGCGACCAGCAGCGCTGCCGCAGCGATGGAGGCGCCGATTGCGAGCGACGACGCTGAAGACGCAGTCGCGGCCGGCTGCGACGCGGGCCCGGAATTCGTCAGGTAGCTCTCGATTTGCACGCGGGCTTCGCCGATGTCGCGCAGGCGACGCTTCACGTCACGATCGAGGCACCGCTGCAGGAGATGGCGGATTGCGACAGGTACACCGCGAGGCACCTGGTCGAAGTCGATGGCGGCACGGAGCACGTCGGCCAACGTGTGGGACACTGTCTCGCCGTCGAACAGTTTCCTGGCCGTGAGCATTTCCCACAGGACGACGCCGAAGGACCAGATGTCGGCTCGCTTGTCGACCGGTTTGCCGGCAGCCTGCTCGGGTGACATGTAGGCGGCGGTGCCCAGAATCACGCCAGCCCGAGTCGCACCAAGAGTCAGCGTCGGCGAGTAC
>DATJGQ010000089.1:0-2256 GCA_035494815.1 Gemmataceae bacterium | reverse complement strand
TTGAACGGCTGAAACGATTTGGTCGTTTGGTTTTCTGTCCCGCCGCCGCCGGCTGAATGGGCCGGCCCCCGCAGTTCGTCGATCATCACCGCAAGTGACCGGCCCTCAATGAGTTGCATCGCGTAATAATGCACGCCCCGCTCGCAGCCGACGCCGTAGACCGGCACGATGTGCTCGTGGTGCAGGCTCGCCGCCGCCCGGGCCTCGTTCTTAAACCGCTGCAACTGCTTGGCGTCCATCGTCGCGGCGAACGGCAGCACCTTGAGGGCGACCCGCCGGCCGAGCGACAGCTGAATGGCCTCGTACACGACTCCCATCCCGCCGCGGCCGATCTCACGCAGCAGCTGGAAATCGCCAAGCGGTTGTGCCGGAATCGCCCCGTCCGGCAACGGCAGCGAACCGTCGGACCCGCTCAACGCCGGCGCGGCCGCGTGGACCAGTTCTAACCCGTCCAGACAACCGGCCAGGACGCCGGCCACGTCGGGCGGCAGATCAGCGAGGAACGCGTCGCGGTCCGGCCGTTCGCCGCGCTGCAGGGCGGCCGCGTACGACTCCATCGCCCGCAGTACCCTCGGGTCGTCGAGAATCGAACCGCTCGTTGGGGCCGTCATTCTTCGCCCTCCGCCAAGGCGTCACGCAACCGGGCGATCGCCCGCACCCAGAGCTTTTTCACACTGTCCTGCGTCCGCCGCATCCGCTGGGCGACCTCCGCAAACGGCAGCCCTTCGAGATGCCGCAGCACAATCACTTCCCCGTAACCCGCCGGAAGTGATTCCAGGGCGGTCGCCAATCGGGCCGCCTGCTCCCGCGCCACCGCCCGCTGGCTCGGCGAACTGTGCGGCGCCGCCAACCCGCGTTCCAACGCCCGCGAAGACTCGGCCAGTTCGTCGGCCAGGTTGCGTTCGAGCCGCACGTCGCGGCCGCGCGTCCCCAGGTAGCGGCGGGCCAGGTTGGCGAGGTTGCGGGCGAGAATCTGCCGCAGCCACGCCATCAGTTCGCCTTCGCTGGTGCCGCGAAAGCCGGGGAAGTCGCGGTGCGCCTCCAGGAACGCCTCCTGCACCAGGTCCGCCGGGTCCGCCTTGCCTTGCAGCCGCCGGCCGATCTGCAACCGGGCGAGCAGGGCCAGGTACGGCCGGAACGTCTCCAGCAACGTCCCGAGCGCCGCGGCGTCGCCGGACCGGGCCTGGGCGATCAGTCGGCCGACATCGTCGGGCTGCCGAGTCATGGGTCGTTCGCAGTATGGCGATACCGACTCAGGCACGGTTCGGCCGGCAAAAGTGCCGCACGTGTTCTCGTATTTTTCACCACGGAATACACGAAATACACGAAAATAAAGAACGAGAGGTCTTCATTCCGTGTGATCCGTGTATTCCGTGGTGCCATGTCTTGATGTTCCTCGGCATCGAAATCGGCGGCACGAAGTTACAGCTGGCGATCGGCCCCGGCGACGGAACGCTCAGGGGGATCTGGCGCGGGGACGTAGACGTGGCGGGCGGCGCGGAAGGCATTCGCCGGCAGATCCTCGCGGCCGTGCCGGAATTGCTGAAGGCGGCAGGTGTCGGTCGGTCCGATTTGCGAGCCGTCGGCGTCGGCTTCGGCGGCCCCGTGGACGACGCGACACGGTCCGTCATCACCTCGCACCAGATCGCCGGCTGGGACAACTTCCCGCTCGCCGACTGGCTGACGGAAACCTTCGGCCTACCCGCCGCGCTCGGCAACGACGCCGACGTCGCCGGCCTCGCCGAAGCGATGTTTGGGGCCGGCAAGGGCCTCTCGCCGATCTTCTATATCACGATCGGCTCCGGCATCGGCGGGGGGTTGATCATCGACGGCAAGATCCATCGCGGCACGGGCAAGGGCGCGGCGGAGATCGGTCACTTACGGATGCCCACGCCCGAGGGGCCAAAGCCGTTGGAGCAGGTGGCCTCGGGTTGGGCCATTGACCGCGCCGCCGGCAGGCCCGCGCACGAGGTCGCCGCGGCGGCTCACCGCGGCGACAAGACCGCCCGGGCCGTCCTCGACGCCGCGCTCGATTACTTAGCCGAAGCGATTGGTCACGTCATCGCATTGGTCTGCCCGCGGCGAATTGTTATCGGCGGCGGCGTGTCGCTGATGGGAGAAACTGTGTTCTTCCGTCCGCTGCGGCAGAGCGTCGCCGAGCGGGTGTTCAAACCATTCGCGGACTGCTATGAGATCGTGCCCGCGGCACTCGGCGAGGAAGTGGTGGTTCACGGCGCGTTAGCACTCGCGCGGCAA